>NZ_JBHVPD010000078.1:0-50101 GCF_042887525.1 Kitasatospora sp. NPDC057936 | reverse complement strand
TGGGCTGGTCGCCGGGGTTGCCCCAGGTGGCGGTGGAGACGGTGGCGTCGTCGTGGCGCAGGGCGAAGGTGCCGTTGCGGTAGATGCCGAGCTGGAAGTGGCCGGTGGCGTCCCAGTCGCCGGAGACGGGGTTGTCTCCGGGCTGGCCGAAGGCGGCGGTGGTGAGGGTGCCGTCGTCGTGGCGGACGATGAAGGTGGCGGTGCCGGGGCGGTAGAGGGCGAGTTGGGCGTGGCCGTTGCCGTCCCAGTAGCCGGGGACGGGGAGGTCGCCGGTGTCGCCGAAGGGGATGGCGGTGACGGTGCCGTTGTCGTGGCGCAGGGCGAAGGTGCCGTTGCGGTAGATGCCGAGCTGGTCGTGGCCGAGGCCGTCCCAGTCGGCGGTGGCGGGGAGGTCGCCGGCCTGGCCGAAGGAGACCTGGGTGATGTCGGCCTTGCAGCAGTCGCCGGTGGAGCGAAGTGCCCAGGTGCCGTTGTTGAAGAGGCCGTTGGCGGCGGGCTTGCCGGTGCTCCAGCGGCCGGCGATCGCCCGGTCACCCGGATCGGTGAAGTTGGCGTGGGCGAAACCGTCGGCGGTGGCGCTGCGGCCGTGGTCGTCCCGGACGGTCAGTCGCACGAGGTAACGGCCGGGCTTGGCGTAGGTGTGCGTGACCGGGCCGGCGGGCTGTGACTGGAACCATTGGTACTGGCCGTCACCGAAGTCGACGCTGTACTCCGAGACCGGCCACGGGCTGTTGTACGAGCCGGTGACCGCGATGCTCGCGGGGGCCGAGGCCGAGCGCTGGACCTGGACGGCGGCGGTGATCGGGCCGCTCGCCACGTCGGCGGGCGTGGTGGTCTTCTTGACGGTGCCGTTGCTGTCGGTCGCGGTCAGTGTGGCGGTGTACCGCCCCGCTGCGGCGTAGGTGTGCGTCAGCGGGAAGGCCGGCGCGGTCACGACCGGGCTGCCGTCCCCGAAGTCCAGCGTGGTGGTGGCCGGGTACCAGGGCGAGGTCGTCCCGCCGTAGAACGTGACGGCCATGGGCTGGTCGGGCATGTACGCCCCGTGGTTCAGCGAGACGTTGAGCGGGTTCTGGTACTCGGCCGCCCCGCGGTCGTGGTAGCCCACGCCGGTGCCGGTGTTGGGCACGAGCGGGTCGTCGACGCGCGGGTTGCCGTAGACGTCCGTGTCCAGCTGACCGGGCGCGGTGGCGTCGGCCGAGTCCACTGCCGGCGAGCTGGCGCTGGGGGTCACGTCCTCCAGCATCGAGTTGTAGTCGGACAACTTCGGGTCCGCCGTCAGGTCGTGCTGCCCCTGGCCGGTGGCGGCGGCGAGGTCGGCGGGTGACCGGTAGAGCGTGCCGTCCCAGGAGTAGGCGTGGGTGTCCGGGCTGTCGGTGTACAGCACGTTGTAGTCGGACCTGGTGCCGGGGACGGAGCCGGACGCCACCATCACGCCGACGCCGACGTTCACGTCGCAGTTCCGGTGGACCTGGACGATGTTGTTCACCACGGTCGAACCGGTGGAGCTGCCGGTGAGCACGATGCCGGTGCCGCAGGTGCCGCCGATGGTGTTGCTGTTCACCACGGTGCCCGGCGCACTGTCGGCGACGATGATGTTCGAGGCGCGGAAGTCGTAGACCCCGGTGAAGGCGTTGGTGGTGACGATGGTCCCGGTCACCCCGGGCTCGATGGCGACGCCCGCCCGGCCGCTGCCGCCGATCTGGTTGCGGCTGATCGTGACGTCGCGGGTCTTGCCGGTGAGGCGGATGGCCGACGTGTTGTTGTCCGGGTTGGTGGGCGGTGACGTCGTGGCCTTCGTGACCTGAGCCCCCGCACGCGTCACGGCGTTGCCGTCGACCGTGATGCGCTCGGAGTCGGCGACGAGCACCGCCTCCTCGTCGGAGTCGCTGAGCCAGAAGTTCTTGATCGTGATGTCGTGCACCCCGGATGCCACGAAGGCGTGCGGTGCCTTCGTGGTCGACGGGTACCCGCCGGGGGCGATCTCGACGTGCGGCCGACGGCCGATGGGGGAACCCTCGCCCTGGATCGTGATCGGGTGCCCCGGGGTGCCGGACTGCTTCAGCGTGACCTGTTCCGTGTACTGGAAGCCGCCGACCCGGATGGTCTGGCCCGGCTGCGCAGCGTCGGCGGCGGCCTGGATGCTGCAGAACGGACGGCCCATCTCGGTGCCCGGGCCACTGTCCGAGCACGACGTGGGGTTGTTGTTGTCCACGTACAGGTACGCGGGATCGGCGTGCGCGGCCATGGCCGGCAGCGCGCTCACGATGACGGTCGAGCTCACGAGTGCGGCGGCGAGGCCGACGCGACGTCTGCTGGGCACTGCTTGATCCCCCTGGGGTGTGCGGAGCGCGCCGGGCCGCCGCCTGTGTTCGGGCGTGGAACGTTCGACCGGCGCGAGCGCGAACGATATCCAAGGCGGCGGACACCACCCTGCGGTGGGGGCCGGTTCGAACAGCCCGGCAGCCCCGCCCCTCCGGTGTGAGGCTGCGAGCCAGAGCGGCCCTGCACCGTTGGGTGGGGTGCAGGGCCGCTTCTGTGTTCTGGTTAGTAGACCTGGCCGGCGTAGCCGTAGATGCCGGTGTATGCGCCGCTGAGGGCGTAGGAGGGGTCGGTGGGGCGGAAGATGCCGTAGGTCATGCGGCCCTTGGCGTACCAGTCGCCGACGATGGGCTGGTCGCCGGGGTTGCCCCAGGTGGCGGTGGAGACGGTGGCGTCGTCGTGGCGCAGGGCGAAGGTGCCGTTGCGGTAGATGCCGAGCTGGAAGTGGCCGGTGGCGTCCCAGTCGCCGGCGACGGGGGTGTCTCCGGGCTGGCCGAAGGCGGCGGTGGTGAGGGTGCCGTCGTCGTGGCGGACGATGAAGGTGGCGGTGCCGGGGCGGTAGAGGGCGAGTTGGGCGTGGCCGTTGCCGTCCCAGTAGCCGGGGACGGGGAGGTCGCCGGTGTCGCCGAAGGGGATGGCGGTGACGGTGCCGTTGTCGTGGCGCAGGGCGAAGGTGCCGTTGCGGTAGATGCCGAGCTGGTCGTGGCCGAGGCCGTCCCAGTCGGCGGTGGCGGGGAGGTCGCCGGCCTGGCCGAAGGAGACCTGGGTGATGTCGGCCTTGCAGCAGTCGCCGGTGGAGCGAAGTGCCCAGGTGCCGTTGTTGAAGAGGCCGTTGGCGGCGGGCTTGCCGGTGCTCCAGCGGCCGGCGATCGCCCGGTCACCCGGATCGGGGACGTTGACGCTGATGAGGCCGTCGGCCTTCGCGGTGCGGCCGTGGTCGTCGTTGATGGTGAACCGCACGAGGTAACGGCCGGGCTTGGTGTAGTTGTGCCGGACCATGCCACCGGGGTAAGGCGCCCCCGGGGTGGTCTCGATGGTGCCGTCGCCCCAGTCGACGCTGTAACCGGTCACCGTCCACTGGCTGTTGAAGGAGAGGTACGCCCAGGCGTTCCTGGGGTCCGTCGCAGAGTGGGAGGCCCCGATTCCGGCGGTGAGCGGGCCGATCGTCGTGTCGACGTCCCTGGTGGTCGTCTTGACGGTGCCGTTGCCGTCGGTCGCGGTGAGGGTGGCGGTGTGGTGGCCCTCGGCGTAGGTGTGCGTCAGCGGGAAGGCCGGCGCGGTCACGACCGGGCTGCCGTCCCCGAAGTCCAGCGTGGTGGTGGCGGGGGACCAGGGCGAGGTCGTGCCGCCGCCGAACTCGGCGTCCAGGGGGTGTCCGTACTGGCCGGTCGTGAGGGTCAGCGAGACGGCGAACGGGTTCTGGTACTCGACCGCTCCACGGTCGTGGTAGCCCACGCCGGTGCCGGTGTTGGGCACGAGCGGGTCGTCGACGCGCGGGTTGCCGTAGATGTCCGTGTCCAGCTGGCCGGGCGCGGTGGCGTCGGCCGAGTCCATCGCCGCGGTGTCGGCGGTGGGGGTCAGGTCCTCCAGGGAGGCGGGGGCGGTGAAGATCTTGGGGTCGACCGCCAGGTCGTGCTTGGCCTGGCCGGTGGCCGCGGCGAAGTCGGCGGGCGTCTTGTAGAAGATGCCGTTCCAGTCGTAGACGTAGTCGGCCGGGCCGTCCGCGTACACCACGTTGTAGTCGGCCCTGGTGCCGGCGACGGACTCCGGGGACACCGCGAGTCCGATCCCGACGTTGGGGTCGCACTTCCGGAAGATCTTGACGATGTTGTTCACCACCGTCGAGCCGGTGGAGCCGCCGCTGAGCGTGATGCCGGTGCCGCAGGTGCCGCCGATCGTGTTGCTGTTGACGACCGTGCCGGGTGCGCCGTCGGCGACGATCACGTTCGAGCCCGCCGCGGGGCCGATTCCGGTGAACGCGTTGGTGGTGATGATGCTCCCGGTCACCCCGGGGTCGACGGCCACGCCCGCCCGGCCGCTGCCGGCGATCTGGTTGCGGCTGATCGTGACGTCGCGGGTCTTCCCGGTGAGGCGGATGCCCGGCGTGTAGCCGGCCGGGGCGCCCGGCGCCCCGCCCGTGATCTGCATCCCCGCCCACAGCACGCTGTTGCCGTCGACCGTGATCCGCTCGGAGTCCTGGACGAGCACCGCCTCGTCCGCGGGCTGGTCGATGGAGAAGTTCCTGATCGCGATGTCGTGCACCCCGGACGCCAGGAAGGCGTGGGGGGCCTTCGCCGTCGAGGGGTACCCGCCCGGGCGGATCCGGGTGCGCGGCTCCTTGGGGTTGGCGCGCTTCTCGCCCTGGAAGACGATCGGGTGGTCCGCGGTGCCCGATCGCTTCAGCGTGACCTGTTCCGTGTAGTCGGTGCCGGAGACGAGCACGGTCTGGCCCGGCTGCACCACGTCGGCGGCGGCCTGGATGCTGCAGAACGGTTGGTTCTGCGTCCCCGGTCCGCTGTCCGAGCAGGCCTTGTGAGTCTTGATCACGTACAGGAACTCGGTGTCGGCGTGCGCGGCCACGGCCGGCAGCCCGGCCACGACGGCGGTCGAGCTCACGAGTGCGGCGGCGAGGCCGACCCGACGCTTTCTGGGCACTGCTTGGTCCCCCATCAGTTGTGCGGAGCGCGTCGGTCCGTCTGGTGTCCGAGTGTGGAACATACGGCCGACGCGTGCGCGAACTGTATCCAAGGGAGCCGACACCACTCTGGGCGGGCCTCTGCTTCGATCCGCCTGTACGGAACCCTCCGCTGCGACGCGAGGAGTACGGCCGTCCTGGCGATCGAGTGGTGCTGCGGCGACACCTTCGAGGCTCTCTTCGCCACCAGACGGAGGAGGGGTGAGGCTGTCCCGGGGGAGGACAGGGGGGTTAACACCCGTACGGGACGGGTGATTTCCCCGTTCTCCGGGGCGCCCCGGCGAACCAGACTCGGGGCATGCCCACACAGCCCGCGACGATGACGGTCGCGCCCGAGGCCCTCGCCCCGCAGCCGGAGACCGGCGGCAGCGACTTCGCCCAGTTGAGCCGCCGGATCGCCGCCGAGGGCCTGCTCGCCCGGCGGCACGGTTACTACGCCGCTCGCGCCGCACTGGTGCTCGCCGCGTTCGTCGGCGGCTGGTGCGCCCTGTTCGCGCTGGGCGACACCTGGTGGCAGCTCGGTCTGGCGGCGGCGATGTCCGTCGTGTTCGCCCAGATCGGCCTGCTGTCCCACGACCTGGCGCACCGGCAGGTGTTCTCCCGGCGCGCGCCGAGCGAGATCGGCGGCCGGATCGCCGCGAACCTGCTGATGGGGATGAGCTACGGCTGGTGGATGAACAAGCACACCCGCCACCACGCCAACCCCAACCACGAGGAGCGCGACCCGGACGTCGCCCCCGACCTCGTCGTCTGGTCCCAGCGGCAGGCCCGGCAGGCGAGCGGGCTCGCCCGGTTCATCGGGCGCCGGCAGGCGTTCCTGTTCTTCCCGCTGCTCCTGCTGGAGGGCCTCAACCTCAGCTTCAACAGCTTCCGTGCGCTGCGCGGTCCCGCGGTGAAGCGGCCGTGGCTGGAGGGTGCGCTGCTGGTGGCCCATTTCGCCGGCTACTTCGGGCTCGTCCTCGCCGCGCTCCCGGTGGGCAAGGCGGTGGCGTTCCTCGCCGTCCACCAGGCGCTGCTCGGCGTCTACCTGGGTTGCGTGTTCGCCCCGAACCACAAGGGCATGCTGATGGTCACGCCGGAGATGCGGCTCGACTTCCTGCGCCGCCAGGTGCTCACCTCGCGCAACGTCCGTGGCGGCCTCGCCGTCGACGCCGTGATGGGCGGCCTCAACTACCAGGTGGAGCACCACCTCTTCCCCAGCATGCCGACGCCCGCGCTCGGGCGGGCGGCGCGGATCACCCGTGCGTTCTGCGCGGAGAAGGGCATCCCGTACTACGAGGTGGGCCTGTTCCGCTCGTACCGGGAGATCCTCGCCCACCTGCACCGCACGGGGGAGCCGATCCGCTCGGGCGATTGAGGTGGGGAAGGCAGGCTGGTGACGCTTCCTCAGGTCGACCGGGCCTGCCAAGATCCGCTGGTGAAACACGTGACGTACCGTCTTCCCCCGGCGCAGCTGCGCCGTCAGTGGATCTTCTCGACGCTCTTCCTGGCCGGTGGTGCCTACCTGGTGTACCGCGGTTCGCTCTTCCCGTTGTCCGTCCGGACCGCCGTCGGCATGGCCTTCGGCGTTCTCCTGATCACCGGTGGACTCCTCCAGGTGAACGGCGTCTTCACCAGCGTGAGCTTCGACGAGCGTGAGATCCGGTGGACCGGTGTACTGGGCTCCCGCAAGAGGTTCGCCTGGGCGGACGTCACCAGCGTCGAGGTCGTGAAGAACCGCAACCGCCCCGATTCCGGGGACGTCGTGCGGGTCACCCACCGGGACCGCGGCGACTTCAAGCTGCCGGCCGTGATCGGCATGCCGGGCGCCTGGCGCGACCCGGCCTTCGAGGCCAAGGCGGCCCACCTCATCGCCACCTGGCGCGAAGCCACCGTGGCGGCGGCTTAGCCGACCCGGCCCCTCGCTCACGCACCGGAGCGGGGGGTCGCACCGTTCTTGTGCGCCGGGGCGTCGAGGATCCGGGCCGTGATCAGCTCCGGCTGGTCGGTGGTCAGGGCGTGCCCGGCGTCGGGGACGAGTTCGATGCGGGCCGTGGGCAGCAACTCGCGGAGGCGGGCCGATACGGCCCGGGAGTCGTGCAGGGCGCTGCGCTCGCCGAGGAGGACGTGGGTCGGGGCGTGCAGGCGTCCCAGTTCTTCGTCGGTGAAGGTGTGGGCGAGGGGGAGCCGGCGGCGGAAGCCCATGGTGGCCTTCATCAGGGCCATCAGTTCGGTTTCGAGGATGGTGCTGTTCCCGACCACTCGTGCCAGGCGAGGGCGAAGTGCCCTCGGGGCGAGGCCGGCGAGGCCGCCGGCGATCACCCAGGCGTAGAAGCGCCACCCGAGGTCGGCCATGCCCGCCGGGTCGAGGAGGGTGAGGCCGGCGACGCGATCGGGGTGGTGGATGGCGTGGTTGATCGCGATCCAGCCTCCGTACGAGCACCCGACGAGACGGGCGGAGGGCGTGTCGAGTGCGGTGAGGAGTTCGTCGAGCCACGCGGCGGCGTCGCGGCCGTCGTGCAGGGGAGCGGTCTGGACGCTCGCACCGGGTTCGCCGATGGTGTCGACGGCGATGACGGGGTGCCGTTCGGCGAGCGCCTCCACGTACCGGTGCCACATCAGCGAGTTGCCGCCGGATCCGGGCAGGAGGACGAGCGGCTCGCCGTGCTCGGTCCCGGTGCGGTGGACGCGGGTGGTGCCGAACGCGGTGGGGACGTCGATCGCGGTCCTCGGGCCGGGCCACAGGGACGCGAACGTGCGCTCGTAGGCGGCGCGGAAGCGGGACTCGGCCCGGGCGTTCCTGAACTCGCTGATTCGCATGGTACATGTGTATCACAGGCATGATACGGGTGTACCAGGATCGGTGGAGAGGAAGTTCGCGGGATGGCGGAGAAAGCCGACCACGAGGAACGGCGCCGGCAGATCGCCGAGGCCCTGCTGCGCATCGCCGACACCCAGGGCCTGCAGGCGGCGAGCATGCGGGCGGTCGCGGCGGAGGCCGGGGTGTCGCTGCGGCTGGTGCAGTACTACTTCACGACGAAGGACGGGCTGCTGCTGGATGCCCTGGCGAGGCTCGGGGTCCAGCTCCAGACCCGGATGGAGCGGTGGATCAAGGAGGCCGGGTCGCCGCCCACGCCGCGGAGCATCGTGACGGCGATCCTGGCGTGCATCCTGCCGACGGACGCCGAGAGCCGGCGCATCACGCGGACGTATGCGGCGTACTACACGCTCGTGCTGAGCGATCCGGGGGCCATGGAGAAGAAGGGCCCGCTCCAGCCGGATCTGCTGGAGGGCTTCCTGGCGAAGCAGATCCGCGCGGCGCAGGAGGCGGGGGAGATCGGGGTGGGGAAAGATGCGGCGGTGACGGCCGCCGGGCTGCTGGCCATGGTCAACGGGCTGGGGTCGAGCGTGCTGGGCGGCCAGCGCGGCGGGGAGGAGGCGGTGGCGATCCTGGAGTACCACCTGGAGGAGTTGTTCGGCGCGGGAAGTCGGTGAGGCCGACTTCCCGCGGCCGCCTACTTGGCGAAGCCCGCCAGCAGTTCGCGCGGGTCGAAGGTCACGCGGATCCGCGTGATCCTGCCGTTCTCGATGTGCATCCAGTTCACCGTGGGCGTCGCCGGGGCAATGCTCGTGTGCAGGTCGTACCAGGTGATCACGTCGTCGCCGTCGGCGACCCGGACCTGGACGTCGATCTTCTCCAGCACCTGCCCGAGACCCTTCAGTCCGCCCAGGGCCTCCTCGACCCCCGAGGCGGTGCCGAGCGCGCCCACGAAGTCCACGTCCTCCGCCAGTAGTTCCCGCACCGCCTCGAAGTCGCCGGCCTCCCAGGAGGCGAAGTAGGTCTCGGCGATCTCGCGTGCACTCTTCGTCGTCGTCATGCCTCCATGGTCCGCCGGTATCCACCCATCCGTCCAACAGATAGATCGAATGCCAGCTATCATCATCAGTTATGGAGATGCACCAGCTGCGCTACTTCGCCGCCGTCGTCGACGAGGGCTCCTTCACCGCTGCCGCTGCTCGCCTGCATGTGAGCCAGTCCGGCATCAGCACCCAAGTCGGCAAGCTGGAACGCGAGTTGGGCCAGCAACTCCTCGAACGCGCCAGCCGGGGAGGCATCCGCCTCACCCCCGCCGGCGAGGCGATCCTCCCGCTGGCCAAGAACGCCCTCGCCACGCTCGACGACATCCAGCACACCGCCGCCGAGTTCGCGGAGGCCGTGCGCGGGCGCGTGCGCCTGGGCATGATCACGGGCTGCTCGATCCCGCCGTTCCTCGACGTCGTCGCCGACCTCGGCCGCACGCACCCCGGGATCGAACTCAGCCTGCACGAGGACGACTCCGAGCTCCTCCAGTCCCACGTCCTCGCCCGCACCCTCGACCTCGCGCTGATCGGATTCGCGGGCGAGGCCGACCCCGAGCTCGACGTGAGCGTCTTCGTCGACGAGCCGATCGCCGCCGTCGTGCCGATCGGGCACCCGCTCGACCGCAAGACCGTCCGCCTCGCCGACCTCCGAACCGGCGAGAAGATCCTCGGCCTGACCAGGGGCACCGGGATCCGCGCCGCCTACGACCGCTCGTGCCTCCAACTCGGCCTGGAACCCCGCGTGGACATCGAGGCCGGCTCGCCGACGACGCTCCTGCGCCTCGCCGAACGCGGCGCGGGCGTGGCCGTCCTGAGCCCGTCGTCCGCCGTCGGCGTCCCGACGCTGCGCGTCATTCCCCTCAAGGACGCGGCCGTTCACGCCCGCCTGGGCCTCGTCGCCCGTCGTGACCGGCACTCGCCGGCCGTACGGCTGCTGCGGGCCAAGCTCCGTGCGGCACTCGGCGGTTCGTGACCCGGACGTCACGCCCCCAGGAAGCGCTGCAACTCGTCCAGCATGTAGTTGGCACCCGTGTACCCGATGCCCTCGAACCACAGCTGGTCGTCGACGGGGAAGGCCCGGTGCGCCTTCACGGCGCCGAGCGCCTGCCACGCGGAGCTCGCCAGAACGGTGCCGGCGCCGGACCGCTCCGGATCGCCGTACGTCCCGTAGAGCAGGAGGTCGCCGTCCGCCCTGGCGATCTGGTCGAGCGGGACCTCGAAGTCGGACTGGTCGACGTTCTGCGCGTCCGGCCGCCCGATGCCCGCGTCCGACAGCACCACCCCCGGGAAGCTCTGCTTGCCGTACAGCCGGATCCCGCCGCCCTCGACGAACCGCACGAGGCTCACCTTCCGCCCGGACACCTTCGCGTCCGAGAGCGCGGCCGTCACCTGCGAGACGTGCCGCTGGTACGAGCCGACGAAGGCCGCGGCGGCCGCCTGCCGGCTCAACGCCTGGGCGTGCAGCTGGAAGTTGGCCTTCCAGGGGGCGCCCGTGGTCTGGGTGAGCACGGTGGGCGCCAGCTCCCGCAGGGCGTCGTAGCGGTCGCCGTCCCGCATCTGGTTGGACAGGATCAGGTCCGGCCGCAGCGACCGGATCGTCGCGAGGTCGGGCGCCCCGGCCGGCCCGACGTACGCGATCGCGGCCGTCCGGGACTGCGGCCAGTACTCCGGGTAGTGCGCGTCCAACGCGGGCCGCGCGGCCCCGATCGGCGCGATCCCGAGCGTCAGCGCCGAGTCGAACACGTCCGTGTCGAGCGCGACGACCCGCAGCGGCGCACCCGGCACGACCACCGGCCCGACCGCGGTGTTCACCGTCACCGGAGGCACCGCCGCACCCGAACCGCCCGCCGGGACCCCGTCCGTCCCCGAGCCCCCCGCCCGATTCGTCGTACACCCGGCAAGGGCGGCCCCACCCAGCCCGACCAGCAGCGCGCGACGGGTGATCCGGTGCATCGGCGATTCCTCGGACGGTCGGACGACGGGGGAGACGAACCCTGCCGATTATGTCCGAATTGCCGCCCGACACCCGCCCGCGCCGCCCGGCCCCGGAAGGACGTGGCGCGGTCCGTTCGCCGTCAGGCCGCCGTCCACGGGGCGCCGGGGACCACCAGGGGGGTGCCGGTGACCGGGTCGGGGACGACGACCGAGTCGAGGCCGAAGACCTCGCGGACCAGGTCGGCCGTCACGACCTCCGCCGGGGTGCCCTGGGCGACGATGCGGCCCTCGCGCATGGCCACCAGGTGGTCGGCGTAGCGGGCGGCCTGGTTGAGGTCGTGGAGGACGGCGACGACCGTGCGGGCGCGTTCGGCGTTGAGGCGGCGGACCAGGTCGAGGACCTCGACCTGGTGGGCGATGTCGAGGTAGGTCGTCGGCTCGTCGAGGAGCAGGACGTCGGTGCCCTGGGCGAGGGCCATCGCGATCCAGGCGCGCTGGCGCTGGCCGCCGGAGAGCTCGTCCATGCTGCGCTCGGCCAGGTCGGCCGTGGAGGTGCGCTCCAGGGCCTCGGCGACGGCGGCCTCGTCCTCCGGGGACCACTGCTGCCACCAGCTCTGGTGCGGCTGGCGGCCGCGGGCGACGAGGTCGGCGACCGAGATGCCCTCGGGGGCGGTCGGGGACTGCGGGAGCAGGCCGCGGCGCTGGGCGACCCGCTTGGTCGGGATGCGCGCCAGCTCCTCGCCGTCGAGCAGGACCGCGCCGCGGGCGGGCTTCAGGAGGCGGCCGAGGGCGCGCAGCAGCGTGGACTTGCCGCACGCGTTCGGGCCGACGATCACCGTGACCCGGCCCTCCGGCACCGTGACGTCCAGGCCCTCGACGACCGTGCGCGCCTCGTAGGCGAGGGTCAGGTCACGGGCTTCCAGCACGGCCATCAGGCACCTCCACGGCGGGATCGTACGAGCAGCCACATCAGGTAGGGCGCGCCGACCAGGCCGGTCACGACGCCCACCGGCAGTTCGGTCGGGGCGAGCAGGCGCCGGGCGATCAGGTCGGCGAGGACGACGACCAGGGCGCCGGTCAGCGCCGAGCAGAGCAGCGGGACCTGCGCGGAGCGGGCGAGCCGCAGGGCGATCTGCGGGGCCATCAGGGCGACGAAGTCCACCGGGCCGGCCGCGCCCGCCGCGCACGAGGCGAGGACGGTGCCGAGCAGCGCCATGCCGAGCCGGATCCGGTCCAGCCGCAGGCCGAGGCCGACGGCGGTCGCGTCGTCGAAGGAGATCGAGCGCTGCGCCCGCGCCGCCCACAGGGCGACGGGCGCGGCGGCGAGCAGCACCCAGGCGAGCCAACCGGCCTGGTCGTAGCCGGAGCCGTTGAGGCTGCCCGTCATCCACACCTTGGCGGCCTGTGCCTGGAAGCCGTCGCCCTTGGTGAGGAAGACGGAGGTCAGCGAGGAGAGCGCGACGCTGATCCCGATGCCGATGAGGACGAAGCGCTGCGCGTGCAGCCCGCGCCGCCAGGCGAGCGCGTAGACGAGCACCCCGGCGACCAGTCCGCCGAGGACGGCCGCGTACGGGGCCTGGCCGGTGGAGCCGACGACGCCGTACGCCATGAGGCCGACGACGGTCGCGGTGGCGCCCCACGTGACGCCGACGACGTCGGGGCTGGCGAGCGGATTGCGGGCGACGGTCTGGACGAGCGCCCCGGCCAGCCCGAGCGCGGTGCCGACCAGCAGGCCGACGACGATGCGGGGCAGCCGGAACTCGCCCACCACCAGCTCGTTCGGGTTCGGCTTCCCGAGCACGACCTCGACGACGTCGACCGGCGACACGGTGGACTCGCCGAGGCACAGCGAGGCGATCACGGTGCCGGCCAGTGCCGCCAGCAGCCCGAGCGCGACGAAGGCCGAGCGCCGGTGCAGCAGGAACGACGCCCGTCCGGCCCGGACGACGGTGTAGCCGCGCAGGGAAACCGACGTCACGCCGCCACCACCTTGCGCCGCCGCACCAGCGCGACCAGCACCGGGACGCCCACGAGCGCCGTCATCACCCCGGCCGGGACCTCCGACGGCGGGAAGAGCACCCGCCCGAGCGTGTCCGCGAGGAGCAGCAGCGCCGGGCCGAGCACGGCGGAGAAGGCGAGCACCCACCGGTTGTCGGCCCCCGCGACGGCGCGCGCCGCGTGCGGGACGGCCAGGCCGACGAACGCGATCGGGCCCGCCGCCGCGACCGCGGAGCCGGTCAGCACGGTGGCCCCGAGGGCGCCCACCGCCCGGACGAGGCCCGTCTTCGCGCCGAGCCCCTTCGCGGTGTCCTCGCCGAGCGCGAGCGCGTCCAGCCCGCGCGCCACCGCGACCACGAGCACCGTCCCGACCAGCAGGAAGGGCAGCAGCTGCCAGGCCACGTCGGAGGTCCGCCCGGACAGCGAGCCGACGTGCCAGAACCGGAACCGGTCCATCGTCGCGGCGTCCGTCGTGAGCACCAGCGTGTTCAGCGACGCGATGAACGCGGAGATCGCCGAGCCGGCCAGCGCCAGCTTGACCGGTGTCGCGCCGCCGCGCCCGCGCCCGGCGAGGCCGTACACGAGCACGGTGGCGATCACGGCGCCCGCGAACCCGAACCAGACGTACCCGGTCAGCGTCGAGACCCCGAAGCCGGAGATCGCCACGACCACGCCGGCCGCCGCGCCCTGGGAGACGCCGAGGATGCCGGGGTCGGCGATCGGGTTGCGGGTGAGGCCCTGCATGACGGCCCCGGCGAGGCCGAGCGCCGCGCCGACGGCGACGCCGACGACCGTGCGCGGCACCCGCAGCTCGCGGACGACGACGGCGTCGGCGGTGTCGCCGCCGTGCAGCAGGGCGTCGAGCGTCTCGGAGAAGGGGATCGTGCGGCTGCCGGCCGAGAGGCTCAGCAGCACCGCGCCGGCCAGGACGGCCAGCGCGGCGACGAGCCACGGTATGCGGCGGTGGGAGGTCCGTCGCCGGCCGGGCGGCGGCGCGGCGGTGGTGTCGGTCATGGGCCCTCTTCCGCAGACAACTCAGGTAAACCTAAGTTCCGCCGCGAAGCCCCGGCAAATCGCCTCGTCCCCGCACCGGCCGTTGGATAGCCTGGCGCCATGCCCGCGACTTCCGCCACCCCGCTCACCGTCGGCTTCGACCTCGACATGACGCTGCTGGACACCCGGCCGGGGATCCGCGCCACGTACCTGGCGCTGTCGGCCGAGACCGGTACCCCCATCGACGCCGACCTCGTCGTCACCCGGCTCGGCCCGCCGCTGCTGGACGAGATCCGCAACTGGTTCCCCGAGGACGAGGTCGAGCGCGCCGCCGCCCGCTACCGCGAGCTGTACCGGGAGTACGCCTTCGCCCCGACCGTCGCCCTGCCCGGCGCGCACGCGGCGGTCGAGGCCGTCCGCGCGCACGGCGGCCGGGTCGCCGTGATCACCGGCAAGTACGAGCCGAACGCCCGCCTCCACCTGGAGCACGCCAAGCTGCACGCGGACGCGCTGGTCGGCGACCTCTGGGCGGAGACCAAGGGCGACGCGCTGCGCGAGCACGGCGCGACGGTCTACGTCGGCGACCACCTCGGCGACATCGTCGGGGCCCGCCGCGCGGAGGCCGTCGCGGTGGGCGTGGCCACCGGGCCGTACGGCGCTGACGAGCTGCGGGCGGCCGGCGCGGACGTGGTGCTCGCCGACCTCACCGGGTTCCCGGCCTGGCTCGCCGGGCACCTGGGCGCGTAGGGCGCGTCACGCCTGCGAGTTATGCCTGCGAGGCCGCGCGGCGCTTCTGGGCGCGCGCGTTCACGAACAGCCCGACCAGCGCGAGCAGGAAGCCCGCCGGCATCAGCATGCTGAGCCAGTACGCGGCCGTCGGCAGCGGCGTGAGGTGCAGGAACAGCGGGACGAAGGTGACCAGGGTGGCGAGCGCGCCCACGCCGAAGACGATCGCTCCGGCCCGGACGTAGGCGTCGCCGCGGTCGGCGCTCTGGCTGCTCACTTCTGCTTGCTCCTCGGGAGGTGCTCGGGGGCGCTTCGGGGTGCTCGGGGTGCCTTCGGACGTGCCCCCGGTGTCCGGGGGCGTTCCGGGCGCGAGGGGCCGCGCCGGGGCACTCCAGTCTGGCAGAGCCGGGCGGGGTGCTCCCGGCCCGGCTCCCGCCGCACCGCTTCGCAGACGAGCGGTTCGGTCACGTTGCGCAGTTTCCCGGAAGCTGGGAGTTTCGATCCCTGCTGAGCGGGGGTATGCACGGGTTGCCTAGGGGTGCGAGTGGCGCGCCCCGACTTCCCCGGAGCCGGAGGTGTGAGCCGCATGGACAGCGCTGAGCCGCGCCCAGGGCGCACCAGTACCGGCTCTCCCGTGATCGCGAGAGCCCCACGGGCCCAGGTGCCCGAGTCGCCGGACCGCGGAACTTTCGCGGAACGCGGATGAGGCAGTGACGGACCGTTAGTCTGCTCCTGACAGCGTGCTGACCATGAGCGCCCACGGGCGCCGAGCCGAGGTCGGCCCGCGCTTTCCACCACCCAGTGATCCCCGGCCAGGGCCGGGATCCCTCACACCCATTCGAGGACTGTTCGAGATGCCCACCGGCCAGGTCAAGTGGTTCAACGAGACGAAGGGCTTCGGCTTCCTGTCGCGCGACGACGGCGGCGACGTCTTCGTCCACACCAAGGCGCTGCCCACCGGTGTCACGAGTCTGAAGCCGGGCCAGCGGGTCGAGTTCGGCGTGGTCGCGGGCCACCGCGGCGACCAGGCGATGGCCGTGCAGCTACTGGAGGCCCTGCCCTCGGTGGCCGCCGCCCAGCGCCGCAGCGCCGACGACATGGCGCCCATCGTCCAGGACCTGATCACCACGCTGGACGCGGTGCTCCCCGGCCTGCAGCACGGCCGCTACCCGGCGAAGCCGACGGGTCAGAAGCTGGCCGGCCTGCTGCGCGCGGTGGCCGACCAGTTCGACCTCTGAGCAGGGCCCCGAGGGGCGTCAGAACGCGAGCGCACCCGGGTCGAGCGGGGGTACCAGCCCCTCGGCGGCGGCCCGGGTGAGCAGCGCGCGGACGGCCGCGTAGCCCTCCTCGCCGAGGTCCGCGGTGAACTCGTTCACGTAGAGCCCGATGTGCTGGTCGGCGACGGCCGGGTCCATCTCCTGGGCGTGCGCGAGCACGTACTCCCGGCTGGCCGCCGGGTCCGCCCAGGCCTGCCGGACGGACGCGCGGATCGCGTCGGTGAGCGCGCGCAGCCGCTCGGCGCCCAGCGAGCGCTTCGCGACGATCGCGCCGAGCGGGATCGGCAGGCCGGTCTCCCGCTCCCAGGCCTCGCCCATGTCGGCGAGGCTGTGCAGCCCGTACTGCCGGTAGGTGAAGCGCGCCTCGTGGATCACCAGGCCGGCGTCCACCCGGCCGTCCCGGACGGCGGGCATGATCTCGTGGAACGGCAGGACGACGATCTCGCCGAAGCCCCCCGGCACGGCCTTCGCGGCCCAGAGCCGGAACAGCAGGTAGGCGGTGGACCGCTCGGACGGCACCGCCACGGTCTTGCCGGTGAGGTCCCCGGGGGCCGCCACGCCCGGCCGGGTGAGCACCAGCGGGCCGCAGCCGCGGCCGAGCGCGCCGCCGCAGGGCAGCAGCGTGTACTCCGCCAGGACCCACGGCAGGGCGCCGTAGCTGATCTTCAGGACGTCCAGCTCGCCGCGCTCGGCCAGCCCGTTCGTGACGTCGATGTCCGCGAACGTCACCTCGGGGGCGTCGGCGCCGGGCACCAGGCCGTGCGCCCAGGCGTGGAAGACGAAGGTGTCGTTCGGGCAGGGCGAGTACGCGATGCTGAGCCGTTCAGCCACGGCCGGCCTCCTCGGTGAGTGCCTCGGCGAGGGTCTCGACGAGTGCGGGGACGGGCAGCGCGGCGAAGGCCCGCTCCAGCGCGGCCAGGGCGTCGCCGATCCGCCAGGCGGCCCGGTCGCGCGGGCCCACCGGGTTGGAGACCGTCCGCAGCTCGAAGGCCGGCACGCCGAACCGGGCGGCGGCCTCGGCCACGCCGAAGCCCTCCATCGCCTCGGCCGCGGCGCCCGGGTGGCGGGCGGTCAGGGCGGCGGCCCGCTCGGCGCTGCCGGTGACGGTGGAGACGGTCAGGACGGGCCCGGTGACGGCCCCCAGCGCCCGTGCGGCGAGCGCGACGGCGGCCGGGGGAGGCGTGTGCCGGGTGGTGCCGAAGCCGAGCTCGGCGACGTCGGCGAAGCCCTCGGGGGTCTCGGCGCCCAGGTCGGCGGCGACGATCGCGTCGGCCACCACGGTCGCGCCCACCGGGGCGTGCGGGGCGAACCCGCCCGCGATGCCGGCCGACACGACCAGCCCGTAGCGGTGCGCCGAGAGGGCAGCTGCGGCGCCGGCCGCAGCGGCGGCCGGACCGACCCCGCCCGCCAGGACGTCCACGGCCCCGGCGCGGTGCAGCTCCCCGCCCGGCAGCGGCAGCGCGTGCCCCGCGCCCGGCAGGCCCCGCAGGACCGCCTCGGCCTCGGCGGGCACCGCGACGACGACGAGCAGCCGGGCCCGCTCGGGGCCCGACTGCTCGCTGTGCCCGTCGGCGACGGCGCGCGCGGTCATCGCAGGACCGTCAGTTGTCCTGGGTGTTCAGCTGGAAGTACCAGACGGCGGTCGGGTTGTCCGAGTTCTTGTCGCCCTCGACCACGGTCACCAGCGTCTTGCCGGAGGCGTTCAGCAGCTTGCCGGCCGACTGCGAGCCCGAGTAGGTCGCGTTCTTGGCGTAGGAGAACAGGCTGTAGCGCCCGCCCTGGGCCTGCGTGCCGCCGTTGGTGAAGGCCCACCAGCCCTTGTCGGCCACGTTCGGCGAGACGCCGACGCCGACGTTGTCGCTGACGACGACGTCCGAGGTCGGGAGCGTGCCGTCCTTGAGGGCCTGGGTGGCCGTCTCCTGGCACTTCTGCTGGTCGTCCTCGGTCAGCGGGTTGCCGTCGTTCCAGCACAGCGGGTCCGCGGCGAGCGAGGAGTTGCCCACGGTCAGGGTGGCGCGGTGGCTGTTGTGCGCGGTCTGGCCGGACGCGTAGGCGATGGACCCGCCGACCGTGCCGGCGCCGATCACGACGACGGCGCCGAGGGCGGCGATGACACGGGTATCGAGGCTCATGGGTCAGAATCTACCGGGCTTCGCCGATCACGCTACGCGGGGGTCGGCAACCGCGTGTTGCCGCCCGCGCCGATCACCCGCCGATCACCCGCCGCTCACCCGTCGGCCGGGCACCGGTCAGGCGACCCGGGGCGCCGTCGGGTGCCGGCGCAGGCCCACCCGGAACAGCGAACGGATCGTCCACAGCAGCACCAGGCCGACCACCGAGGCGGCCACCGAGAGCCCCAGCTCGCCGTTGAGCGGCAGCAGGATGCCGACCGCGCCGCCAGCCACCCAGGACAGCTGCATCAGCGTCTCCGAACGGGCGAACGCCGAGGTCCGGACCGCCTCCGGGACGTCCCGCTGGATCAGCGCGTCCAGCGCCAGCTTGCCGAGCGAGGCCGCCATGCCGGCCGTCCCGGCGATCATGATCACCGTCACGACGCCGTACCAGAGGGCCGAGGCCGCCGTCGCGCACGTCGCGAGCAGCAGCATCGCGGTGACCGTCGCCTCCGGGCCGCGCGTGCGCAGCCACGAGCCCAGGACGGAACCCAACGCGTTGCCCGTGCCCGCCGCCAGGGCGACCAGGCCCAGCGCCAGCGTGGGCCGCAGGCCGCCGATCGGCTCCTCGCGCAGCAGGAACGCCAGGAACATCACCAGGAAGCCGACCAGCCACTTCATCGCCGCCATCGCCCGCAGCGCCAGCACCACCGACGGGCCGACCGTGCGCAGCGAGGTCTTGACCGGCGGCGGCTTGTGGTGGATCAGGTGCGAGCCCTCGGTGTGCACCTCGGCGTGCAGCACGGCCCGCTGCTCGCCCTTCGCCGAGTCCACCGTGTGCGGCAGGTGGAAGGCCATCAGGGTGCCGATCACGAAGACCAGGAACGCCCCGCGCAGCGGCCAGCCGGGCCCGATCAGGTGCAGCAGCCCGCCCACCGCGGCGGCCACGCCGGTGGCCAGCAGACCGGCCAGGGTGACCCGGGAGTTCGCCTTCACCAGGGACAGCCGGTGCGGCAGCAGCCGGGGCACCACGACGCTGCGCACCACGCCGTACGCCTTGGACGCCACCAGCACGCCGAGCGCCTCGGGGTACAGCGCGATGCCGCCGCCCGAGATCACCCCGGCCATCGTCCAGGCCAGGACCGCCCGGGCCAGCATCGACATCGCCATGGCGGCGCGGCGGCCGTGCGGCAGGCGGTCCAGCAGCGGGCCGACCACGGGGGCGAGGACGGCGAACGGGGCCATCGTGATCAGCAGGTAGAGCGCCACCCGGCCGCGCGCCTCGCCGGTCGGGACGGAGAAGAAGATCGTCGAGGCCAGGGCGATGGTGATCAGCATGTCGCCGAAGGAGTTCAGCGCGTGCAGCTCGATCAGCTTCGCGAGGCCCGACTCGCCCGCGCCCTCGGCCGACGTGGCCCGGCGGATCCGGCGGCCGGTGCCGTGCACCACCCGGCCGGTGCGGGCGCCGGCGGCGGAGGCGCCGCGGACGAGGAAGTTGCGGTGGGGGCCGGGGGGCTCCTCCAGGTCCGCGTCGGGGTCCTCGCCCGGGTGCCCGTTGACCGGGCCGTCGCCGTGCTTCGTGAGGTCGACCAGGGCGGGCGCGGACGTCCCGGAACCGTCCGCCGGCTGCGGTTCGCCCGCAGGGTGGACCGGGGGCTGCTGTCGCGGCACCGCGTTCGTCTCGTCCGGGCCGTCGGCCTGCGAGGCGCGCAGTGCGTGCTGCGACGGGTTTTCGTCCGCCACAAGGCCATCCTGCCCCAGATTCGCTTCTGCGACGCGGGATTCCGCTCCGCTCGGCGCGGCCCCCGGAGGTCCGCCGGAGCCCCGGACTGTGCCGGGGCGCCGACCGACGGGTAGCCTGCCCAAGGTCCGCCCGCCCGGGTCCCACGGCGCCGGCAGGCCCGGACGAGCGGCGCGGTCGGTACCCGCGGCGGCCTCCGGTCGCGCAGAATGGACGAGGTACCCCGAGCCGCGACGGAACAGGCAACACGCCGTGGGCGACAGAAGAACTGGGAGAGAATCGACGCCGTGAGTGCTGCGATGCGAAGCCGTACCCCCGATCGGCTCTGTGCAGAGGCCGTCGAACTCGCCCGCCAGGCCGCCGAAGAGGCGGTCGGAGCGGAAGCCGTCGGGACGCACCTGGGTGTCCAGGCGGACGCCGACCGTGTCGTCACCCACAGCTTCGAGTGCCTCGACGCGGCCTACCGCGGCTGGCACTGGGCGGTCACCGTCGCCCGCGCCCCGCGCGCCAAGAACGTCACCCTCGACGAGGTCGTCCTGCTGCCGGGCCCCGACGCCGTCCTCGCCCCCCAGTGGGTGCCGTGGAGCGAGCGCCTGCGCCCCGGCGACATGGGACCCGGCGACCTGCTCCCCACCGACGCCGACGACCTGCGCCTGGAGCCCGGCTGGACCGGCGAGGACGAGCCCGCGCCGAACTCCGCGGTGGCGCAGGCCGCCGAGGAGGACGTCGTCGTCAGCGACACCGGCGTCCAGCCGGCCCCGGTCCGCGCGCAGATCAACGCCGTCGCCGAAGAGCTCGGCATGGGCCGCAGCCGGGTGCTCTCCCGGCTCGGCCTGCACCTGGCCGCCGACCGCTGGGAGAAGGCGCACGGCCCGCAGACCCCGATGGCGCAGGCCGCGCCCGCCTCGTGCAACAGCTGCGGCTTCCTGATCCCGATCGGCGGCTCGCTCGGGCAGGCCTTCGGCGTGTGCGGCAACGAGTTCGGACCGGCCGACGGGCAGATCGTCTCCTTCGCGTACGGCTGCGGCGGGCACTCCGAGGCGGCCGTGATCCCGGCTCCGCCGGCGCCGTCCGAGCTGATCCTGGACGAGCTGGTGGTCGAGCCGATGCAGCTCCACCCGGACCGCGCCTCCGGCTCGGTCGAGCCGGACGCCCCGGCCGAGGAGCTCGGCCACTCCTGACGCGTGCCGCTCCGGCCCGTCCCGCCGCACCGGCGGGGCGGGCCGTGGTGTCTTCTGGACGCCTCCGGCGGGGTGGGCGAGGGTTTGAGGTGGTGTGGGCCCTGCGCGGGGGCGGGCCGAGGTGTCTTCCGGGGCGCCTCTGGTGGGGGTGCGGGCAGGGTCCGGGCCCGGGGTGGCGCGGGCCGTGGTCGGGAGCAGTCGGTGGGGCAGGGAAGAATGCCCTACGACGTACAGGGCGGCGGAAGGCGGCAGGTCCAGTGGAACCTCGGATCATCGGCAGCGGCACGGACGAGCACCTCACGGACCCCTTCGGGAGTGCCGTGCTGCGCCGACGCGTGCTGGACGCCTGGGCCGCCTCGCCGGCCCGGTTCCGGGAGGACGCCAACGCCGAGGAGGAGCTCGCCCTCGGCGGCTACCGCGACCGGCTGGTCGTCGAGTTGGCGCAGAACGCCGCCGACGCCGCCGTCCGCGCCGGGCGCGGCCCCGGCCGGCTGCGGCTGACCCTCGCCGACGGCGTGCTCGCCGCCGCCAACACCGGCGCCCCGCTCGACGCCGCCGCCGTCGAGTCGCTGTCCACCCTGCGCGCCTCCTCCAAGCGCGGCGAGGCGCCCAGCGTCGGCCGGTTCGGCGTCGGCTTCGCCGCCGTCCTCGCCGTCACCGACGAGCCCGCCGTGCTCGGCGCCGCGGGCGGCGTCCGCTGGTCGCTCGGCGAGGCCCGCGCGCTCGCCGAGGCGCAGCCCTCGCTCGCCGACGAGCTGCGCCGCCGCGACGGTCACGTCCCGCTGCTGCGGCTGCCGTTCGCGGCCGAGGGCCCGGCCCCCGAGGGCTACGACACGGTGGTCGTGCTGCCGCTGCGCGACGCCGCCGCCGAGGACCTGACGCGCCGCCTGCTGCTCGCCGTCGACGACGCGCTGCTGCTCACCCTCCCCGGCCTCGCCGAGATCGTCGTGGAGACCCCGGACGGCACCCGCACGCTCACCCGCACCGCCTCCGAGCCGCGCCCCGACGGCATCACCGAGGTGACCGTCACGGACGACGAGGGCGGCCGCCCCCGGCAGACGCTCTGGCAGACCGTCGGCGCCTCCGGCCGGCTCGATCCCGAGCTGCTCGTCGACCGCCCCACCGAGGAGCGCGCCCGCCCGTACTGGACGGTCACCTGGGCCGTCCCGGTGGCCGAGGACGGCACCCCGCAGCTGCCCGGCGTCCTGCCCGTCCTGCACGCGCCGACGCCGAGCGACGAGCCGGTCGGCCTGCCCGCGCTGCTCATCGCCTCGTACCCGCTGGACTCCACCCGCCGGCACGTCGCCCCGGGACCGCTCGCCGCCTTCCTGACCGAGCGCGCCGCCGACAGCTACGCCGACCTGCTGCGCGCCCGCGGCGGCGACCTGGGCTCGCTCGGCCTGGTGCCCGGTCCGCTCGGCGACGGCGCGCTGGACAACGAGCTGCGCGGGGCGATCCTCCAGCGGCTGCCCGGCACGCCGTTCCTGCCGCACCCGGCGCCGGTCGAAGAGGGCACGCCCGCGCTGCGGCCCCGGGACGCGACGCTGCTGGAGGGCGCGGACGGCTCGGTGGTCGAGGCGCTGGCGCCGATCTTCCCCGGTCTGCTGCCGGCCGGCCTGGAGCGCCGCACCGAGCTGCGCGTGCTGAACGTGCGCCGGGTGCCGCTCGCCGAGGTGGTCGACCAGCTCGGCGGCCTGGACCGCGAGCCCGCCTGGTGGTGCAACCTGTACGCGGCGCTCGGCGCGGCCGACCCGGAGGCGCTCGGCGCGCTGCCCGTCCCGCTCGCCGACGGCCGGACGGTCACCGGGCCGCGGCGCGTCCTGCTGCCCTCCGACGCCGCCGACTGGGCGGCCTTCCCCGGCTACCCCGAGTCGCTGGCCGGGGCGCTCGCCGCGCTCGACCTGCGGCTCGCCCACCCGGAGGCGTCGCACCCGCTGCTGGCCAAGCTGGGCGCCGGCACCGCGACCCCGGCCGGCGTGCTGGACACGCCCGAGGTGCGGGCCGCCGTCGCCCGCTCCTTCGAGGTGGCCGAGGACGACCTCGACGCCGCCCTCGAACTGGCCGACGCCGTCCTGGCGCTGGTCAGGGCCGCAGCCCCGGCCGTCGGCGAGCACCCGTGGCTGGCCCGGCTGGCGCTGCTCGACGACGAGGGCGAGCCCGCCCGGGCCGGCGAACTCGTGCTCCCCGGCAGCCCGTTCGCGGCCCTCGCGCGCGAGGAGGACGCCGGCTGGGTGGACGACGACCTGCTGGAGCGCTGGGGCCCCGACGTGCTCGGCGCGGTCGGCGTGCTGGCCGACTTCGTCCTGGTCCGGGCCGAGGACGTCGTGCTCGACCCGGACGACCTGGAGCGCCTCGACCCGACCGTCCCGGCCGACCGCGC
The DNA here is from genome assembly GCF_042887525.1 of Kitasatospora sp. NPDC057936. Classification (NCBI taxonomy): domain Bacteria; kingdom Bacillati; phylum Actinomycetota; class Actinomycetes; order Kitasatosporales; family Streptomycetaceae; genus Kitasatospora; species Kitasatospora sp. NPDC057936. Next base: position 26,905 of record NZ_JBHVPD010000078.1, on the reverse strand, counting down.
GGCCGGCGGCCACCCCACCGGCCTCCTCGACGAGGCGCCGGACGGGCTCGCCGAGTGGGCCGAGGACGCGCTCGACGCCCTGCACGCCGACGACGGCGACACCGTGGGCGTGCCGCCGGTGGCCGCCGAGCTGCTGGCCGTCCGCGACCTCGACCTGATCGACGACGACGCCTGGCCCGAGGCGCTCGCCGCGCTCGCCCGCCCGCCGTACCGGGACGCCGTCGTCAACCCCGTCCGCACCCTGCTGCCGAACGGCTCGTACGCCGACCTGCCGCCGTACACCGCGTGGTGGCTGCGCGACCACCCGGTGCTGGACGGCCGCGAGCCGGCCGGCCTGCGCGCCGCCGGGGCGGACCCCCTGCTGCGCGGCCTGTACGACGAGGCCCGCACCACGCTGGACGAGCAGTTCCTGCACGCCCTCGGCGTGCGGACGACGCTCGCTGCGCTGCTCGCCGAACCGCACGGGCCGGACGAGGTCCTGGACCGGCTCACCGACCCGGACGCCGAGGTCGGCCACCGCCAGCTGCACGGCATCCACAGCGCGCTGGCCCGGGTCGACGCCGGGCGGATCGAAGCCCTGGACGTCGTACGGGCGTTGCCGCCGCTGGACCCGGAGACCGGCCGCCGCCCGGCGCACACGGTGGTCGTCGACGCCACCGAGGCGGTCGTCGCGGACGCCCCCGACCTCGTCCAGCTCCTGCACTCCCACCCGCTGCTGCCGGTCGCCCCGGCGCTCGCGGCGGACCTCGCCGAGCGCCTGCACGTGTCGCTGGCCAGCGAGGTGGCGGGCGGGCGGGTGCTCTCCGAGGGCGTGCTGCACCGGGTGCCGGCCGTGGTGCGGGAGCTGCTGCCCGGCTGCCCGGTGGTGTACGAGGAGCACGAGGAGCTGCTCGTCGTCGGCCCGGACGGCAACGAGGCCGCGGTGGACTGGCGCCTGGACCGCGGGGCGGACGCGCCCGAGCCGCCGTACGACCCGGACACGGCCGAGGCCGGCGACGAGGACGACGAGTTCGAGGTGCCGCCGGTGCCGGGCCTGCTGCACGCGGCCACCCCCGAGGGGCTGGCGGCCGGGCTGGCCTGGTCGGTCGGGCAGTGGCACCGGCGGTTCGAGGTGCTGGCCGCGCTCAGCGAGCCGGACCGGGCCTACGAGCTGTCCGCGGCACGGGACTTCGAGGGCTGAGCGGGGCGGGCGGGCCGAGCGGGCCGGGCACGGCCGAGTCCGTTGCCCGGTGTCAGCGGGTCCGTCCGTCGGGGCGGGCCCGCAGCCGCAGGTAGAGCGTGACGGTGACGGTCAGCCAGACCACGCCGAGCGTCAGCATCCCGGCGGCCCGCAGCGACGGCTCGGACCTCGGAAGCACGTGCAGGACCGTCATCGCCAGGGCCGGCGGCGTGACCGCCAGCAGCCCGCCCAGGAAGGCGATGAACGCCTCCAACTCCCCACCCCTGCGCGCCATCCGGCACCCCCTCTCGGGGGCATGTTAGGCCGGACGAGGACGCCGCGTCACTCGTAGCCGCGGCGTTTCATGAAGCGCCAGGCGATTTCCAGGGCCATGCAGCAGATCACCGCGATGCCGACGCCCGTCCACGGGTCGCGGATGCCGACCAGGCGGAGCTGGAAGAAGTCGGACAGCCACGGGACCAGCAGCACCAGCGAGAACGCGCCGCCCATCGTGCCGATCAGCAGCAGGCGCCACCAGTTGTACGGGCGGGCGACGATGGCGAGCACCCAGATGGCGATCAGGAACAGCGTCAGCGTGGCCACGCTGGTGTCGGCCTTGAGGTCCGTCGCGTGGTTCGCCCTGGCCAGCGCGTAGGCCACGAACGTCCCGGTGCCCGCGATGGCGCCGCCCGGGATCGCCAGCCGCAGCACGCGTTTGACGAAGCCGGTGCGGGCGCGCTCGTTGTTGGGGGCGAGCGCGAGGAAGAAGGCCGGCACGCCGATGGTGAGCGTGGACAGCACGGTCGAGTGCCGGGGCAGGAACGGGTACGGCGAGTGGGTGAAGATCACCAGCAGCGCCAGCAGGACCGAGTACACGGTCTTGACCAGGAACAGCCCGGCGACGCGCTCGATGTTGCCGATCACCCGGCGGCCCTCGGCCACCACCGAGGGGAGCGTCGCGAAGGAGTCGTTCAGCAGCACGATCTGGGCGACCGCCTTGGTCGCGTCGCTGCCGGTGCCCATCGCCACGCCGATGTCCGCGTCCTTGAGCGCGAGCACGTCGTTGACGCCGTCGCCTGTCATGGCCACCGTGTGCCCGCGCGACTGCAGCGCGCCGACCAGCTCGCGCTTCTGCTGCGGGGTGACGCGGCCGAACACGCTCGTGCGATCGGCGGCGTCGGCGAGCGCCTCCGGCTCGGTCGGCAGCGTGCGGGCGTCCAGCGGCTGGTCCGCGCCGGGCAGGCCGAGGTGGGCGGCGACCGCGCCGACCGAGACCGCGGCGTCGCCGGAGATCACCTTCGCCCGGACCTGCTGCCCCTCGAAGTACCGCAGCGTGGCCGCCGCGTCCTCGCGCAGCCGCTGCTGCAGCACCACCAGGGCGAGCGGCGTGAGGCCCGCCGCCGGGTCCGGGGAGTCCAGCGGGACGGGATTGCGCCCGATCAGCAGCACCCGCAGGCCCTTGGCGCCCAGCTCGTCCACCTCGGCGAGCGCCGGGTGGCCGGCGGGCAGCAGGACGTCGGGGGCGCCGAGCAGCCAGGTGGCCTCGCCGCCCTGCGGCTCCAGCAGCTGCACGCCGCTCCACTTGCGGGCGGAGGAGAACGGCATCGCCTCGATCACGCGCCAGCCGTTCGCACCGCCCGCGGCCCCGGTCACGGCCCGCGAGCCGTCCCCGTAGGCGGCGATGACGGCCTGCATGGACGGGTTCGGCCGCGCGTCGGCCCCGGCCATCACGCCGAGCGCGTGCTCGATCGTCCGCGGCCCGACCGCCCCGGGCACGCCGTCGGAGATCACGCGCAGGTCGATCACGTCCATGCCGCCCTCGGTGAGCGTGCCGGTCTTGTCCAGGCACACCGTGTCGACCCGGGCCAGCCCTTCGATCGCGGGCAGCTCCTGCACCAGGCACTGCTTGCGCCCGAGCCGGATCACGCCGATCGCGAAGGCGACCGAGGTGAGCAGCACCAGGCCCTCCGGGACCATCGGCACGATGCCGGCCACCATGCGGCGCACCGCCTCGCGCCAGTCCCGGCCCTCGACGGCCAGCTGGCTGATGATCAGGCCGATCGCGGTCGGGACCAGCAGGTAGGTGATGAACCGCAGGATGCTGTTGATGCCGGTGCGCAGCTCCGACTTCACCAGCGTGAACCGGCTCGCCTCCTCGGCCAGTTGCGCCGCGTACGCCTCGCGCCCGACCTTCGTCGCGGTGAACGCGCCCGCGCCGGCCACCACGAAGCTGCCGGACATCACCTGGTCGCCGGGCTGTTTGAGGACGGGGTCGGGCTCGCCGGTCAGCAGCGACTCGTCGATCTCCAGGCCGTCCGCCTCGGTGACCTCGCCGTCGACGATCACCTTGTCGCCGATGCCGAGCAGCACGGTGTCGTCGAGCACGATCTCGCCGACGCCGATCTGCTGGACGGTGCCGTCCCGGCGCACCTGCGGGCGGGCCTCGCCGATCAGGGCCAGACTGTCCAGGGTCTTCTTGGCGCGCAGCTCCTGGATGATGCCGATCGCCGTGTTGGCGACGATGACCAGGCCGAACAGGCCGTCCTGGATGGGGCCGACGACCAGGATGATCCCGAACATCACGCCGATGATCGCGTTGAACCGGGTGAAGACGTTGGCCCGGACGATCTCCTTCGCGGAGCGGCTGGAGCGCACCGGGACGTCGTTGACCTGTCCGCGCGCGACCCGCTCGGCCACCTCCGCGCCGCTCAGCCCGCCGCGCCGGCCGGGCAGCAGGCCGAGGGGGTGCGCACCGTCGGGGCGGTCGCCGTCGCCGGGCTGCTCTTCCGCGGAGTGGGCAGGCTGCGTCATGGCACCGACTCTACGGGTGCCTTATGTCCGATGCGTGCTACTAAAGGCCTATTCGGTCCGACCGGGTGGCCGGGGTCTACGCGGCCCCGTCCGGGCCCGTCCCTTCGGGGTGCGCGGCGGCCGCGGCCTCGGCGGCGCGGCTGCGGGCGATCGCGTCCCGGCGGGCGCGGCAGTACCAGAGGCCGATCAGGCCGAGCAGTCCGCCGGACAGGCAGACCCAGGGCCAGGTGCCGTGGTCGTGGTCGGAGAGGGTGCCCTGGAACGGCAGCAGCACCAGGAAGGCGACGAACCACAGCACCGTGCCGCCGCCGACGATCGCGACGTCGTTGGCCTCCAGCGGCGGAGGGGAGGGGTGCAGCGGGGTCTTGGGCATGGGGCCTAGCGTACGGGGCGCGGGTCCGGTGGGGGCCATCCGGCGTCCGCTCGGGGCCGCGTGCGGCTCTACGCGCGAAGATAGCGCGGGTTCGATCCGGAAACCATACTTTTAGTTCTGCGCCCGGCCGCCGTCGACCAGGGCGTTCACCCCCCTCCTCCGCCCCCCACAGAGGACGCACGCATGCCTGTGGTCCAGCCGACCACCGAGTCGCCCGAGCCCGCCGACACCGCGCCCGAGCCGCCCTCCGGCGCCCTGGACCGCTACTTCCGGATCAGCGAGCGCGGCTCCACCCTGCCGCGCGAGATCCGCGGCGGCGTGGCCACGTTCTTCACCATGGCCTACATCCTGGTGCTCAACCCGATCATCCTGGCCAGCGCCACGGACCTGAACGGGACCCACCTGGACAGCGCCCAGCTGGTCACCGCGACCGCCCTCACCGCGGGTCTCACCACCCTGCTGATGGGCGTCATCGGCAATGTGCCGATCGGCCTGGCCGCCGGCCTCGGCGTCAACACCATCGTGGCGCTCCAGCTCGCGCCCAGGATGACCTGGCCGGACGCGATGGGCATGGTCGTCCTGGCCGGCTTCGCGATCATGCTGCTGGTCGCCACCGGGCTGCGCGAGCGGGTCATGAACGCCGTGCCGCTCGGGCTGCGCAAGGCCATCGCGATCGGCATCGGCCTGTTCATCAGCCTCGTCGGGCTGGTCGACTCCGGCTTCGTCAGCCGCATCCCGGACGCCGCCCACACCACCGTGCCGCTCCAGCTCGGCGGCAGCGGCCACCTGCTCGGCTGGCCGGTCCTGGTGTTCGTCGTCGGCCTGCTGCTCACCCTCGTCCTGGTGATCCGCAAGGTGCCCGGCGCGATCCTCATCAGCATCGCGGTCAGCACCGCCGTCGCCGTCGTGATCGATAAGTTCGCCGACATCCCGGCGCTCAAGTGGGGCCTGACCGTCCCGGCGTGGCCCGGCAACCCGGTCGCGGCCCCGGACTTCGGCCTGGTCGGCAAGGTCAGCCTGTTCGGCGGCTTCGAGAAGGTCGGCGTGCTGACCGGCGCGCTGTTCGTCTTCACCGTGCTGATGTCGTGCTTCTTCGACGCGATGGGCACCATCCTCGGCGTCGCCGACGAGGCCCACCTGCTCGACGAGAAGGGCGACCTGCCGGGCATCAACCGGATCCTCATGGTCGACGGCATCGCCACGGCGGCCGGCGGCGCCACCTCCGCGTCCGCGAACACCTGCTTCGTCGAGTCCACGGCCGGCGTCGGCGAGGGCGCCAGGACCGGCTTCGCCTCGATCGTCACGGGCCTGCTCTTCGTGGTGGCGCTCTTCCTCACCCCGCTCGCCACCATGGTCCCCGCGCAGGCCGCCACCCCGGCCCTGGTCACCGTCGGCTTCCTGATCCTGGCCAACTCGATCAAGGAGATCGACTGGGCCGACTACACGATCGCGATCCCGGCGTTCCTGACGATCGTGATGATGCCCTTCACGTACAGCATCACCAACGGCATCGGCTTCGGCTTCGTCGCCTTCTGCATCCTGCGCATCGCCGCGGGCCGCGGCCGCGAGGTCCCGATCCCGATGTACGCGGTCGCGGGCGTCTTCGCCTTCTACTACCTGATGCCGGCCCTCGGCCTGCTCTGAGCGCGGTACGCCCCGCACGCGGCCCCGTCCTCCTCCGTGGAGGGCGGGGCCGCGGTGTGTTTCGGCCGGGCTACTGGACGCAGAACTCGTTGCCCTCGGGGTCGGCCATCGTCGTCCATTCGCCGCCGTTCTCCTTCACGTGGCGCAGGACGGTGGCGCCGAGGGACCGCAGGCGGGTGACGGTGGCCTCGCGGGCTCCGGGGCCGGGGTGGAGGTCGAGGTGGAGGCGGTTCTTCGTCTCCTTGGGCTCGGGGACGGCCTGGAAGAGGATGCGGCGGCCCAGGCCGGTGCCGGTGGCCGGGTCGAACGGGTCGTCCGGGTGGCGGACGGCGAGCAGGGCGCGGAAGGCGGGGCGGCCCTCGAACTCGGTCACGGCCTCCGCGGGGAGGGCGCCGGCCGCGAGGAGGCGGGTGACCAGGGCGCTGTTGTCCTCGACCGCGTAGTCGAGGGCGGCGGCCCAGAAGGCGGCCTGGCGGAGCGGATCGGCGCAGTCGACGACGAGTTTCCAGTGCAGCGGCATGTAACCGGTTATATCGGTTACCGGTCGAGGGAGACAATCGGACGCGTGGGAAAGGTGTCAAAAATGTGACTGTGTACCGGAGTTGGCCGGGGGCATACTGCCTGGACGGGGCGACGGGGAGGGGGCTCGACCGATGGTGCAACAGGATCCGCCCGGGGGAGACGAGGCCAAGCTGCTGCCGGACCTGTTCTGGACGGCGGACAAGGCCTCGCTGGACGGACAGCGCGAGACGCTCCGGTGGTACCGCGGGCTGATCGCGATGCTGGTGATCGCCGCCGTGATCGGCTCGTTCCCGGGCCCGGACAAGGCGGGCGACGGCGACATCGCGCCGCTCTTCTCGGTGGTGGCCTTCCTGGTCGCCGGCTACTTCTGGTCCCGGCTGCGCCGCAGCAACCCGCAGGGCCGCTGGTACGAGGCCAGGGCCGCGGCCGAGTCGGTGAAGACGCTCGCCTGGAAGTACTCGGTGCGCGCCCGCCCGTTCGACGGCGAGGCGGACTCGCCCGACGTGGACCGCGGCTACCTGCTGCAGCTCGAAGACGTGATGCGGGCCTTCGAGGACCCGGAGATCGTGCCGCCCGGCACCGTCCCCGAGATCACCCCCGAGATGCGGCTGGCCAGGGCCGGCTCGCTGACCGCCCGGCGGACGCTCTACCTGCGCACCCGGGTCGAGAGCCAGCGCACCTGGTACCGCTCCCGGGCCGAGGCGTGCGAGTCGCAGGCCGTGTCGTGGGGGCTCGGCATCGCGGCGCTGATCATCATCGGCGCGGCGGCGGCCATCGCGCAGGCGACCGGCGCGCTGCAGGTGCACGTCTTCGGCGCCAGCTCCGCCGCGGCCGCGTCGATCATCGCCTGGACGCAGCTCAAGCAGCTCCGCCCGCTGGCCGCCGCCTACCAGCTGGCCGCCCGCGAGCTGGAGAACGTCGGCAACCAGCTGTCCGACCTCGACCCCCGGGCGCCGGACGCGGAGACCCGCTGGGCCCGCCTGGCCGCCGAGGCCGAGGACGCGGTCTCCCGCGAGCACACCACCTGGCGGGCCCGCCGGGCCTTTCCCCGCTAACCCGACGGAGGCGAACGCGGGAGGTCAACTCCGGGGAGGGGCTGGGGAGATCCCGCGAAGCGTGCGCCATGCCGGGGCCACAGGTGTGCAGGGTGCGTGAGGGTCGGGCGGGGACGGGCCGACCGTAATCATTACGTGTCCATGCCCTGGTTTCATCGCCTCCGCGCGCGACCCCCAGTCCCCGTCGGAGGCCCCCTTGCGCATTCTCCTGATCGCCAGTGCGTTCAACAGCCTGACCCAGCGCGTCCACACCGAACTGCGCGGGCGCGGCCACCAGGTCGCCGTCCAGCTCGCCCTCGGCGACGAACAGGTGCGGGCCGCGGTGGACCGGACCGATCCCGAGCTGATCGTCTGCCCGATGCTCACCAAGGCCGTCCCGGAGGACGTCTGGCGCGCCCGGACCGTCCTCATCGTGCACCCCGGCCCCAAGGGCGACCGCGGCCCGTCCTCGCTGGACTGGGCGATCACCGAGGGCGCCGAGCGCTGGGGCGTCACCGTCCTGCAGGCCGTCGGGGAGATGGACGCGGGCGACATCTGGGCGTCGGTCGAGTTCACCGTCCCCGCGTGCGGCAAGAGCGAGCTGTACCGCAACGAGGTGGCCGACGCCGCCGTCGAGGCCGTCCTGCTGGCCGTCCAGCGTCACGAGGGCGGGCTGTTCACCCCCGAACCGCTCGACTACGACCGGCCCGACGTCCGCGGCCGGCTGCGCCCGTTCCTGCGGCAGGACGCGCGCCGGATCGACTGGTCCGCCGACGACACCGCCACCGTGCTCCGCAAGCTCCGTGCCGCCGACTCCCAGCCCGGCGTGCTCGACGAGCTGTACGGCCGCGAGTTCTTCCTGCACGGCGGCCACCCCGAGGACGAGCTGCGCGGCCCCGTGCCCGGCGAGGTGCTCGCGACCCGTGACGGCGCGATCTGCCGGGCCACCGTGGACGGCGCGGTGTGGATCCCGCAGCTGCGCCCGCGCCGCACCCCGGGCGGGCCCGCCACCTTCAAGCTGCCCGCCGCGACGGTGCTCGCCGACGAGCTGCACCGCGTCCGCGAGGTGCCGGTGACCCCGGCCGAGGCGGCCCGCCGCGACACCTGGTCGGAGCTGCGCTACCACGAGGACGGCGACGTCGGCTTCCTCGAATTCGCCCACACCGGCGGGGCGATGAGCACCGAGCAGTGCCGCCGCCTGCTCACCGCCTACCGCGCGGCCGCCGACCGGCCCACCTCGGTGCTGGTGCTCGGCGCGGCCCGGGACTTCTACTCCAACGGCATCCACCTCAACGTCATCGAGGGCGCGTCCTTCCCGGCGCTGGAGTCGTGGGAGAACATCAACGCGATGGACGACCTGGTCGCGGCGATCCTCACCACGACCGACAAGCTGACCGTCTCGGCGCTCGCCGGGAACACCGCCGCGGGCGGGCTGATGCTGGCGATCGCCGCCGACGAGGTGTGGTGCCGCGAGTCGGCGGTGCTCAACCCGCACTACCGGCTGATGGGCCTGTACGGCTCCGAGTACTGGACGTACACCCTGCCGCGCCGGGTCGGCGCCGAGTGGGCGGAGCGGCTGACCACCGAGGCGCTGCCGGTCGGGGCCGAGCAGGCCCGCCGGATCGGCCTGGTGGACCGCACGGAGGGCGGGGACGCGGCCGGTTTCCGCCGCTGGACGGTCCGTGAGGCGGCCCGCCTCGCCGCCTCGCCGGAGCTCACCGCGCGGCTGGTCGACAAGAAGCGCCGGCTGGCCGCGGACGACGAGGAGCGCCCGCTCGCCGACTACCGGGCGGAGGAGCTCCGGCGCATGCACGCCAACTTCTACCGCGCGGGCGAGCCGTACCACGGGCTGCGGCGGGACTTCGTCCGCAAGGTGTGCCCGGTGGCCACGCCGGAGCACCTGACCGGGCTGCTCGGCGGGCCCGAGTAGCGGGACGCGAAAGCGGAGGCCGGGCCCGGTGGGTTCGGGCCCGGCCTCCGCCGTGCGTGCGCTGAGTGTCGGCGAGCACTCAGAGCCGGCGAGCGCTCAGCGCCGGCGTGCGGCCAGTGGTGCGGCGTGGCCGACGACGACGGGCTGGGTGACGCTCTTGCTCGGCGACACCGCGAAGGCGAGCGCGCCGAAGAACACGTAGCAGCCGAGCCCGACCCCGAGCGGGAAGATGAACTCCAGCGCCATCACGCCGCCCTGGGTGTTCTGCGAGAAGTCGAGTTCGACGGAGAGCGCCGACATGCCCGTGTAGTGCATCGCGCACACGGCGACGCCCATCACCGGCGCCGCCGCCAGGACGGCCAGCGTGCCGCGGATGTTCAGCGCGGCCCAGAGCGCGGCCGTCGCCGCGAACACCGCGATGCCGATGGACAGCCCGACCGTCGTGCGGTCGTAGTGCACGTGCCCGGGCAGGACCATCGCGGCCATGCCGAGGTAGTGCATCGCCGCGACCCCGAGGCCCGTGGTCAGGCCGCCGGCGAGCAGCGACAGCACCGGGCGCCTGCTGTACCCGACGGTGAACAGGCCGACGCCGACGACGACGATCGCGACCACGAGGCTGAGCACCGTCGGCCCGGGCCGGTAGGTGATGTCGACGCCGCTGACGGAGAAGCCGAGCATCGCGATGAAGTGCATGGACCAGATTCCGGCGCCGAGCGAAGTGGCCGCGAAGAGCAGCCAGTTGACCCGGGTGCGGCCCTGGGAGACGAGCGCCCAGCGGGCGCTGCGCAGGGCGACGAACGAGCCGAGGCAGGCGACGAAGTACGAGACCGCCGGTGTTATCCAGCCGTGGTCGGCATGGTGGATCTCACCCAATGACAGCTCCCTGGACGGATGAGGGGGGAAGAGGGCGCCAGGGCTCGGGCGGACGCGGGACTGCCGGGAGGAACGGGACGGCCGGTGGGGCGCGTGGGAAGGCGTGCGCAGTGGGCACGGACGGGGTCCGCCGGGGGGAGACCTGGCATGGTGCCCCTGACATGTGGTGCCCCTGACAACGGGGCCCTGACAACCGGGACAGTAACCACTGCCCGGCGGCCGCACAAGGTTCGGCGTTTTCGTGAAGTCCCAGGTCAGCGTGGGCCTTTACGGGGCCTGCATGATCTTGGCACCAATCCCTGACACCCTCTGCGCAGGTCCGCCGGGCCCGTTCGTGGGTTAGTCCAGGGGGGCTAGCCCGAACGGGTGGCCGGCTGGGTCGATCAGCACCTTGAGCGTGCGGCCGTGCTGGTACGTCGGCTCGGTGGCGCCGAGCTCCAGGGCCCGGCCGATGGCCTCGTCGAGGTCGTCGACGTAGAAGTCGAGGTGGAAGTGCTTGCCGCCGTCCGGTTCCGTCCAGGGCTCCGGGCGGTAGCCGGTGACCCGTCCGAAGGCCAGCGGGCTGCCGCCCTCGGGGTTGTCGAGGATCGCGAAGTGCTCGTCCGCGTGGCGGGTCTCCCAGCCGAGCAGTTCGCCGTAGAACCCGGCCAGCGCGACCGGGTCGGCGCAGTCGATGGTGACCAGGGCGAGCCGGGCGAAGCCGGTGCCGTTCGGGGCGGCCTGGTCGGCGGCGAGGTCGGACATGTCTGGTCGGCCCTTCTGGGAGTCGAGACCTATGTCCAATATGGCACCGGGGCGATCTTCCGGCGCGGCGGTGGACCGCGGGGAGGGTGGGGAGGGCGGTAACCAATTTTCGTTAGCGAGAGTAATGACGTAAGCTAACGACCATGCCCGAGATGTCCGAGCAGGACCTCGCAGCGGTCAACCAGCTGCGATCGTCCACGATGCGCCTCTCCCGCCGGCTCAAACACCAGCGGGTCGAGGAGTCGCTGAGCCCTACCGAGATGGGGGTGCTGGGCACCCTCGCCCGGTGCGGAAAGGCCACGCCGGGTGAGCTCGCCCGGAAGGAGCACGTGCAGCCCCCTTCGATGACCAGGATCGTCGCGATGCTGGAGGAGAAGGGGCTCGTGCGGCGCGAGCCGCACCCCGAGGACCGCCGCCAGGTGGTCGTCAGCAGCACCGAGCAGGCCGAGGCGATCCTGGCGGAGAGCCGCCGGCGTCGCAACGCCTGGCTCGCCGAGCTCGCCGAAGGGCTCGACGAGGAGGAATGGGCCGTCCTCCGGGAGGCCGCGCCCGTGCTCTACAAGCTCGCACACCTCTAGGCACGCCCAGTCCGACCTGCCAGTCGGAGAAGAAGGAGCACCGCATCACCGCAGGACCGACCACGAACACCAGGAGCGCGACGGCCGTTGTACGGGCCGTCGCGCCGCGAGGGGAGAACACCGTGACACCGCCGGCCGCAGCCGCCGCCGCCATCCGTACCGACGAGCCGACCACCGACCCCGCCGCGGCCACCGCCGCGGCCGCCGACAGCCAGGCACCCGCCCCCACGGGGCTGCCGGGCAACGGCGACGACGACCCCGACGAACGCACCGCGGCGGACGACCCCGCCGCTCCCGGCCGCAGCCACGCGGCCGCATCCCCGACCGGTGCCACCTTCACGCGGCCCCGGGGGATGTTCTCCTCACTGCGCGTTCGCAACTACCGCTACTACTTCGCCGGCCAGGTGGTGTCCAACACCGGTACCTGGATGCAGCGGATCGCCCAGGACTGGCTGGTGCTCAGCCTCACCGGCAGCCCGCTCGCCGTCGGCATCACCACCGCGATGCAGTTCCTGCCGATGCTGCTGCTGGGCCTGTTCGGCGGCGTCCTCGCCGACCGGATGCCCAAGCGCCGGCTGCTGATCTACACCCAGGGCGCGATGGGCCTGCTCGCCGCGGGCCTCGCCGTGATGACCGTCGGCGGCATCGTGACGCCGTACTACGTGTACGCGTTCGCCCTGCTCCTCGGCCTGGTCACCGTGGTGGACAACCCCACCCGGCAGGCCTTCGTGTCCGAGATGGTCGGCCCGAAGGACCTCGCCAACGCGGTCAGCCTCAACGCCGCCAACTTCCAGACCGCGCGCCTGGTCGGCCCCGCCGTCGCGGGCCTGCTGATCGCCGCGGTCGGCAGCGGCTGGGCGTTCGCCGTCAACGCGCTGTCCTTCGCCGCCGTGATCGGCGGACTGCTCGCGATGCGGGAGAGCGAGCTGCGCCCGACCGAGCCGATCGCCCGCGAGAAGGGGCAGCTGCGCGAGGGACTGCGGTACGTGAAGGAGCGGCCCGAGCTGCTCTGGCCGATGGTGCTCGCCGGGTTCATCGGCACCTTCGGCTTCAACTTCCCGACGCTGCTGGCCGGTTTCGCGCACGACACCTTCAAGGTGGGCGCCGGGCAGTACGGCCTGCTGAACACCGCGATGGCGGTCGGCTCGCTGGCCGGAGCGCTGCTCGCGGCCCGCCGGGGCGCGCCGCGCCTGCGCCGGCTGGTGGCGGCGGCGCTGGGCTTCGGCGCGCTGGAGGTCGTGGCCGCGTTCGCGCCCGACTACTGGACCTTCGCGGCGCTGCTGACGCTGATCGGGGTGTTCGGGCTGAGCTTCAACACCTCGGTCAACTCGATGCTGCAGCTGGCCACCGACCCCGAGATGCGGGGCCGGGTGATGGGCCTGCTGGTGCTGGTCTTCACCGGCGGCACGCCGATCGGCGCGCCGATCGTGGGCTGGGTCACCGCCTCGTACGGGCCCCGGCTCGGGTTGCTGGCCTGCGGGCTGGTGTCCGCGCTGGCGGCCGGTGCGGTGGGCCTGGTGCTCGCCCGCAGCGCGGACCTGAAGGTGCGCTTCGACCTGCACCCGGGCCGCGGCGGCCGGGTGGTGGCCGTCGTGCCGCGGACCCGGACCACGTCCAAGTCTCAGCTGGCTCCGGCCTGCTGACGAATCGTCAGGCCTCGGGTGCGGCAACGCCCCCGAGGCCTGAGGTGTACCCGGACGCCTTAGAGCCGGATCTCCAGGACCTGGCCGACCCACACGCCGTTCGGCTGCTCGACCTCGAAGGACTCGGTCTCGGTGAAGCCGAGGGCCCGGTACTGGCCGACGAGCTTGCGGTCGTTGCCGCCGTAGCAGTCCACCCGGAGCAGGCCGATGCCGCGCCGGCGGGTCTCGTCGAGCGCGTCGGCGATCAGCGCGGCGCCGATGCCCGAGCCCTTGCGCGTGCGGTCGGTCACCAGGTTGCGGACGTACAGCTCGCGCTCGTCCACCGCGGGGATGTACTGCCCCCGCTCCTCGGACAGGACGCACGCGCCGACGGTGCGGCCCTCGTCGTCCACGGCCAGGCGCATCAGGAACGGCTCGCGGCCGTACTTCTCGACGTGCTCCACCCGGGCCGGGAGGGTGGAGAAGGGCTGGTCGCCCCACTGGCCGGTGCGGCCCTGGCCGGCCAGCCAGGCCACGGCGCCGTCGAGCAGGGCGAGCAGGTCGGGCACGTCTTCGGGGCCCCCGTTGCGGATCTTCATGGAGAAAGTTCTAGTGCAGACGACGGCTCGGCGGAAGGGCGGAAGATAAGACCATGAGATTGTTCGTGGCGGTGCTCCCGCCGGTCGAGGCGTTGCAGGGGCTCTCCGACGCGGTGGCGCCGGTGCGCGGGCTGCCCGGGGCGGACCGGCTGCGCTGGACCACGGTCGACGGCTGGCACCTGACGCTGGCCTTCCTCGGGCAGGTGCCGGAGGACCGGTTGCCGGAGCTGGAGACGGCCCTGGCCGCCGTCGCCGAGGCCCACCCGGCGCACCGGCTGCGGCTCGCGGGTGCGGGCCGGTTCGGCGACCGGGTGCTCTGGGCGGGGGTCGAGGGGCAGGCCTGGGCGCTGCGCAGGCTCGCCGAGGCCGTGAACGAGGCCACCGCGGACGTCACCGGCGAGGTGGACGCGTTCGCCTTCCATCCGCACCTCACGCTCGCCCGGGCCGGTTCGTCGCGCGGGCACCGGAGAGCCGTCCAGCGGGTCGCGGCGGCCGAGCTGGAGGGACTGGCCGCCGCGCTGGCCGACTACCGGGGGCCGGAGTGGGAGGCCGCCGACCTGCGCCTGATGAAGAGCGACCTGGACGGCGGCTTCGCGCACTACGAGACCGTCCGCGCGTGGCCGTTGGCGCGCTGGGCGGTCGGCTGATCACGGCCAGGCGCGCATCGCGACGGCCGCGACCTGCTCCAGCTCCGCCCGGCTCGCGCCGTCGCGGGCGCGCAGCGTCATGCCGTGGACGACGGTCGCGATGAACTGCGCCAGCGCGGCCGGGTCGGTGCCGGCCGGCTCCAGGCCGGCGGCGACGTCGGCGCGGATCCGGGACTCCAGGTCGCGCACGTTGGCCTCGCGCTGCTCGCGGACGGCCTGCACGACGTCGGGCGAGGTGCAGTTGACCGTCGAGCCGACCAGCAGGCAGCCCCAGGGGTGGGCCGGGTCGGTGAGCACGGCCGCGGCTTCGCGCAGCATCCGGTCGACGCCGGCCCTGGTGGTCGGCTCCTCCGCGAAGGCGCGCGCCGTGTGGATGCCGTACGTCTCCTGGTAGCGGGCCACGACCTCGGCGAAGAGCGTCCGCTTGTCGCCGAAGGCCGCGTACAGGCTCGGCGGGCGGATGCCCATGGCGGCGGTGAGGTCGGCGACCGAGGTGGCCTCGTAGCCGCGCTCCCAGAAGAGCCGCAGGGCCTGTTCGAGGGCGGCCTCGCGGTCGAAGGAGCGGGGGCGCCCGCGCGTCGTGCTGGTCATGGCCAGATTTTATATCGAGCGCTACAGAAGCCGTGCTACGGTTCTATTCATTAGCGATCACTACAGAAACAGATCGCTGCAGGAGTCGACCGGAGTGAGGGGGCGTGGCCATGGGCGCGCTGGCAGGGAAGACGGCACTGGTGACGGGTGGCAGCCGGGGCATCGGGCGGGGCATCGCCGAGCGGCTCGGCCGGGACGGCGCGCTGGTCGCCGTGCACTACGGCCGCAACGGGAAGGCCGCCGAGGAGGTCGTGCGGACGATCGAGGCGGCGGGCGGACGGGCCTTCGCCATCGGCGCCGAATTGGGCGTGCCCGGCGACGCCGACGCGCTGTGGGCGGCCTTCGACCAGGGGCTGGCGGCGTACGGCGCCGAGCACGGGGCCAGCCACGGCGGGGGAGCCGAGGGGCTGGACGTCCTGGTCAACAACGCGGGCATGGGCCTGTTCGGGAGGGTCCACGAGCTGGCCGAGGCGGGCTACGACGAGGTGTTCGCGGTGAACGCCAAGGCGCCGTTCTTCGTCGTCCAGCGCGGCCTGGAGCGCCTGCGGGACGGCGGGCGGATCGTCAACGTCTCGTCCGCCGTGACCCGGGTGGCCTTCCCGTCGGCCATCGCCTACGCGATGACCAAGGGCGCGCTGGAGACCTTCACCCTGGCCCTGGCCGAGGAGCTCGGGCCGCGCGGGATCACCGTGAACGCGGTGCGGCCCGGCGTCGTCCCGACCGACGTCAACCCGTGGCTGGAGGACCCCGCGGCGCGGGAGCGGACGGCCGGGCAGTCGGTGCTCAAGCGGGTCGCCGAGGTGTCGGACATCGCCGACATCGTGGCCTTCCTGGCCTCCGCCGACTCCCGGTGGGTCACCGGCCAGAACATCGACGCCACCGGCGGGGCCGGACTCGGCGTCTAGCCGGGGGTGAGCCGGAGGTACGCTCGTTGACCGTGGATCCCAAGACTCGCATGCGCATCGTGACCGGCACCCTGGTGCTCCTGCTGGTCGTCGTCCTGGTCGGCTCGCTGGTCAACCGGTAGCGGCGGCACCCCGGCGGGCCTCCCGCCGGGGGCAGTCCGGCGGCACTCCGGCAACACTCCGGCAGCAGCCACGCGGCAATGACGAGAGGGCCACCGCACGCGTGCGGTGGCCCTCTCGTCGTCGGTGTGCCGGGTGCTAGAGCGCCTCGACCACGTAGTCGATGCACTGCGTGAGCGCCTCGACGTCCGCCGGGTCGATCGCCGGGAACATCGCGATGCGCAGCTGGTTGCGGCCGAGCTTGCGGTACGGCTCGGTGTCCACGATGCCGTTGGCACGCAGTGCCTTGGCGACCGCGGCGGCGTCCACCGACTCGTCGAAGTCGATCGTGCCGACCACCTGCGAGCGCTCGGCCGGGTTGGCGACGAACGGGGTCGCGTAGGACGACTTCTCGGCCCAGCCGTACAGCCGGGACGAGGAATCAGCCGTACGGGCGACGGCCCAGTCGAGCCCGCCGTTGCCGTTCAGCCACTCCAGCTGGTCGGCCAGCAGGAACAGCGTGGAGAGCGACGGGGTGTTGTACGTCTGGTCCTTCGACGAGTTGTCGATGGCCGTCGGCAGCGAGAAGAACGGCGGGATGTAGCGGCCGGAGGCGGCGATCTCGGCGGCGCGCTCCAGGGCGGCCGGGGAGAAGGTGGCCAGCCACAGGCCGCCCTCGGAGGCGAAGGACTTCTGCGGGGCGAAGTAGTAGACGTCGGTCTCGGTGATGTCCACCGGCAGGCCGCCGGCGCCCGAGGTGGCGTCCACCAGCACCAGCGAGCCCTCGTCCGCGCCCGCCGGGCGCGCGATCGGCATCGCGACACCGGTCGAGGTCTCGTTGTGGGTGAGGCCGTAGACGTCCACGCCGGCCTCGGCGACCGGCAGCGGGTGGGTGCCCGGGGCGGTCTTGATCACGCTCGGCTCGCCCAGCCACGGCGCGGCCTTGACCGAGGAGGCGAACTTCGAGGAGAACTCGCCGAAGTCCAGGTGCTGGGACTTCTCCCGCACCAGGCCGAAGGCGGCGATGTCCCAGAAGGCGGTGGAGCCGCCGTTGCCGAGCACCACCTCGTAGCCCTCGGGCAGCGAGAACAGGCTGCTCACGCCCTCGCGCACGCGCTTGACCAGGTTCTTCACCGGGGCCTGGCGGTGGGAGGTGCCGAGCAGGGAGGTCTGGGTGGCGGCGAGGGCACTCAGGGCCTCGGGGCGCACCTTGGACGGTCCGCAGCCGAAACGGCCGTCTGCGGGCTTGATGTCAGCGGGGATCTGGATCTGAGCCACGCGCCGCAGCCTACCGGCCGGGGCACGGGCGGGGATACGGTCGTCCGCGTCCTGAGACTGTGATCTCGACTGCTCCCGGACAAGCCGAAGCGGGTCCGGCCGGAGCCGGACCCGCTGGTCAGGGACGGTGCGTCAGGGGGACGCCGGGGGCGTCCGCCTGACGTCAGTGGACGATGGCGTCCCAGCCCTCGATCTCCTCGGGGCGACGCGCGCCGGGGCCGATGTAGCGCGCGGAGGGGCGCACGAGCCGGCCCGTGCGCTTCTGCTCCAGGATGTGCGCCGACCAGCCGGCCGTGCGCGCGCACGTGAACATCGAGGTGAACATGTGCGCCGGGACCTCGGCGAAGTCCAGCATGATGGCGGCCCAGAACTCGACGTTGGTGGCGAGGACGCGGTCCGGGCGGCGGTTGTGCAGCTCCTCCAGCGCGGCCTTCTCCAGCGCCTCGGCGACCTCGAAGCGCGGCGCGCCGAGCTCCTTGGCGGTGCGGCGCAGCACGCGGGCGCGCGGGTCCTCGGCGCGGTAGACGCGGTGGCCGAAGCCCATCAGGCGCTCGCCCTTGTCCAGCGCGTTCTTGACCCACGTGACCGCGTCGCCGGTGCGCTCGATCTCCTCGATCATGCCGAGCACGCGGGAGGGCGCACCGCCGTGCAGCGGGCCGGACATCGCGCCGACCGCGCCGGACAGCGCGGCGGCGACGTCGGCGCCGGTGGAGGCGATGACGCGGGCGGTGAAGGTGGAGGCGTTCATGCCGTGCTCGGCGGCCGAGGTCCAGTACGCGTCGACGGCCTTGACGTGCTTCGGGTCCGGCTCGCCGCGCCAGCGGATCATGAACCGCTCGACGACCGTCTCGGCCTTGTCGATCTCGCTCTGCGGGACCATCGGCAGGCCCTGGCCGCGGGCCGACTGGGCGACGTAGGACAGGGCCATGACGGCGGCGCGGGCGAGGTCGTCGCGGGCCTGCTCGGCGGAGATGTCGAGCAGCGGCTTGAGGCCCCAGACCGGGGCGAGCATGGCGAGCGCGGACTGGACGTCGACCCGGATGTCGCCGGAGTGCACCGGGATCGGGAAGGGCTCGGCGGCCGGCAGGCCGGGGTTGAACTTGCCGTCCACCAGCAGGCCCCACACGTGGCCGAAGGAGACCTTGCCGACCAGGTCGTCGATGTCCACACCGCGGTATCGGAGGGCGCCGCCCTCGCGGTCGGGCTCCGCGATCTCGCTCTCGAACGCGACGACTCCCTCAAGCCCGGGTACGAAGTCGGACATGCGACGGCTCCTTCAGTTCTGCGATCGGCGCTCCGCCGTGGTGGGGCGGGCACGCCAGTGACCGAATGGTGGTTGGCACTCGGTGCCAGAGTGGCAGGCACGGGGTGCATTGCGCCATACACCACCGTGGTGATGTTTCCCGCGGGCCCGCTTGACTTTTCCGCCGAGGGTCGGTCGTGCCCGGGAAATCTCCGGAACCGAAAGCCGTGTTCCGGACAATTCACCGTACGACGGGCGGCCAAGCGGTGGCGAGTCACCTTATCTCCCACCGGGGTTTGTCTCGAGGTAGCGGTGCCGGTTGCTTGTCGTACGGGATGATGTTGGCGTGCAGACCCCGGAACGCGCCCAGTCGACGCCCCTGAGCCCCGCCACCCGGAACCTGGCCGACGAGGCCCGGCCCGGTCCGGACCTCACGGTGATGCGCAAGCACTACACCCACGAGGGCCTGGTCGAGGAGCAGCTCGCGCCCGACCCGCTCGGCCAGTTCACCCGCTGGTTCCACGAGGCGGACGACGCCGGCGTGATCGAGCCCAACGCCATGGTGCTCTCCACCGCCGACGCCCAGGGGCGGCCCAACTCGCGCACCGTCCTGCTCAAGGGCTACGACGCGCGCGGCTTCGTTTTCTATACCAACTACGGCTCCACCAAGGGCTCGGAGCTCTCGGCGAACCCGCACGCGGCCCTGCTCTTCCCGTGGATCGCGCTGGCCCGCCAGGTCATCGTCCAGGGCCGGGTCGAGAAGGTCGGCCGGGACGAGACCGCCGCCTACTTCCGCACCCGCCCGCACGGCTCCCAGCTCGGCGCCTGGGCCAGCGAGCAGTCCAGTCCGGTCGCCGGCCGCGAGGTCCTCGAACGGCGCTACGCCGAACTGGAACGCCGCTACCCCGAGGGCGAGGGCGTGCCCGTCCCGCCGTTCTGGGGCGGCTACCGGGTGGTCCCGGAGAGCGTCGAGTTCTGGCAGGGCCGCGAGAACCGCCTCCACGACCGCCTCCGCTACCTCGCCGACCCCGCCGCCCCCACCGGCTGGCGCGTCGAACGCCTCTGCCCCTGACGGCGGGGCGGGGGCGCGGCGGGCGCGGCGGCACAGTTGACCTGACGGTCCGTCATGATCAAGGTGCGGCGTAGTAGCATTCTGCCCGCGCGGACCTGGGTCGGATCCCACCGGGGCACCAGCCCGCCGTGCCGACACGATCGAGTGAGGGACTGATGGGCGTCACCGGTGCGGAAACCGCCGCTGGACTCGGCTCTGACCTGGTCGACGTCGCCGCCCTGCCGCTCGACGAACTCGACGCGCTGCCCGACACCGTCCTCGGCGACCTGCTGCGCCGGGTGGTCGCGGACGCGCTGACCCCCGGCGCGGAACCGCTCGCGGCGTTCCAGTCGGCGCTCGGCCGGTAGCGAGGGCGGTAGCGGGGCCTGCCGGGGCGTGCGCCCCACCACCGGTTAAACCCCCCGGAGCCTCCGAGTTCGCCAACTTCCCCGCGCGGCCGGTGGAGTTCACGACATGCTGGGTATGAAACCAGCGCCGTCGCGACACCGTCGGGCCTCGGGGGACAGAGTGCTGCAGCCTTACTTCTTCTTCAGCTACGCCCGTGTGGACTTCGAGGCGGAGGACGCCTTCGTCGACCAGTTCTTCAACGATCTGAGAGACGAGCTCGGGCGCATCGAACCCGCCGCGCGGGCCGAGGAGCTGGCGTACCGCGACACCGAGCAACTGCGCGTCGGCGACGACTGGGCCGAGCAGCTCGCCACCATGCTGGGCCGCAGCCGCACGATGGTCGCGCTCTACTCGCCCGCCTACTTCGCCAGCCTCTACTGCGGCAAGGAGTGGACCGCCTTCCGCGGCCGCGTCCGGCGCCACCACGAGGACACCGGCGAGCTCATCCCGGCGCTGGTCCCGGTGCTCTGGGAACCGGTCGTCCCGGGCGAGTTGGCCGCCGAGGTCACCAAGATCCAGTGGGCCCAGCCGGACATGGGCGAGGCCTACGCGCGGTACGGCCTGCGCGCGCTGCTGCGCACCGGGCCGCAGGGCGACGCCTACCGGCAGGTCGTCAAGGTCGTCGCCGAGCGCGTCCGCGACGCGGCCGCGCGCCGCCTCACCGAGCTCGCCGACTTCGACCTCAACGCGGTGCGCGGCTACTTCCCCGGCCCGCAGCCGGTGGAGCCCACGGCCGCCGCGGGCATGGTCCGGCTGTTCATCGCGGCCGGCCGGGCCTCGGAGGCCGCCGCCGAGGGCGGCTCCCACGCCGGCGGCTGGTACGGGGCCAAGCCCTGGCACTGGGCGCCGTACCACCCGCCCACGACGCCGTCCCTCGCGGTGCGCGCCCAGCGGGTGATCACCGCCGCCGGACACACCACCACCCTGGAGGAGGTCGGCACGGGCCTCGGCGAGAAGCTCGACCAGGCCCGCGAGGACAGCCAGGTCAGCGTCCTGCTGGTGGACCCCTGGGTGGCCGGGCACGACCGCTACCGCACCGCACTGCGCGAGTACGACGACCAGAACCACCCCGTCACCGGCGTGATGGTCCCGATGGGCAGCGCCGACCCGGAGGGGGAGCGCGACGCGCTCTGGGCCGGCGTGCGCGGCGTGTTCCGCCGCAACTGGCTGCGCCGGAGCGACCCGGAGCACCTCTTCCGCGTCAAGGTGAACCGGGAGAACTTCGACTCCGACCTCACCATCATGGTGACGGTCGCTCAGAACAAGCTCATGGACGACAACCTGGACTGGGGGGACGATGACGGTGGCGCATTCGGCTTCGGCCCCGGCGGCACCGGCGAACGGGCGATCCCCGGGCTGGCCATCCCGTTCGGTCCGCAGCCGGCCCCGGAGACCCCGCCACGGGAACCGGGGCGGTGGCCCAACCCGCCCGACGTGCCGAACCCGCGCGACCACCACGACGACGCAGCGCCCCTGAGGGGAGACCAGGACGATGATCACTGAGCCCGGAACAGAGCCGGCCCGCGGCGGACCGGGATCGGTCGTCACGTTCTACTCCTTCAAGGGCGGCACCGGCCGCACCATGGCCCTCGCCAACGTCGGCTGGATCCTCGCCAGCCGCGGCCTGCGCGTCCTCGTCGTCGACTGGGACCTGGAGGCGCCCGGCCTCCACCGCTACTACCACCCGCTGCTGGTCGACCCCGAACTCCACTCCACCGAGGGCCTGATCGACCTGCTGCGCTCCTACGTCAAACAGGCGCTGCCCTCCGCCGTCGGACCGACCGGCCTGCCCCCGGCCGCCTGGCTCGACGAACCGGGCCGGCTGGACGCCTACGTCTGCGGCCTCGCCCTCGACCTGCCGGCCGGCGGACGGCTCGACTTCCTCCCGGCCGGCCGGCAGAACGCCGCCTACGCCGCCGCCGTCACCAGCTTCAACTGGCGCAGCTTCTACCACGGGCGGGACATCCGCGGCGGCGAGTTCCTGCGCGAGCTGCGCGAACGCTGGTCCCGTACGTACGACTACGTGCTCATCGACAGCCGCACCGGCGTCAGCGACACCTCCGGCATCTGCACCGTCCTGATGCCCGACTCCGTCGTCGACTGCTTCACCTTCAGCGCCCAGAACATCCGCGGCGGCGTCGACGCCGCCCGGGCCATCGCCGAGGCCGAGGAACGGGCCATCCGCGTCCTGCCGGTGCCGATGCGGGTCGAGGACGCCGAGCAGGAGCGCCTCGAAGCCGGCCGCGACTTCGCCCGCGAGGCCTTCGCGCCCTACCTGGGCCGCTGGCTGCCCGCCGAACGCCGGGCCGGCTACTGGGCCGACGTCGAGGTCCCGTACAAGCCGTTCTACGCCTACGAGGAGGTGCCCGCCACCGTCGCCGACCGGCCGCAGGAGGCCCGCAGCCTGCTCAACGCCTTCGAACGGCTGGCCGGCTGGATCACCGACGGCAGGGTCCGCACCCTGCGCCCGCTCGGCTCCGAGACCCGCCGCCGCCTCTACGGCGCCTACCTGCGCTCCGCCCGCGCCGTGCCCCGGCAGGTCTTCGTCAGCTACGCGCCCGAGGACCGGATGTGGGCCGAGTGGGCGGCCGGCACCCTCACCCGCTTCGGCTACCAGTCCTCCCTGCACAACGCCGCCGAACCGTACACCGGCGGCCGCCCGCCCGAGGTCGCCGGGCCGCTCGACGGCCAGGGCCGGCTGCTCGCGCTGCTCTCGCCCGAGTACACCGCGCTGCCCCGCGCCGCCGAGGTCTGGCAACTGCTCCAGGGCCGCGAACTCGCCTCCGGCTCCCCGGCCCTCGTCGCCCTGCGGCTGCAGGACTCCGACGAGCCGGTGCCCCGCCCGTTCATCGGCCAGGCCGCGCCCGACCTCGTCCGCTCCTCCGCCGTCGCCGCCGAGTCCCAGCTCTACGGCGAGCTCGGCCCGCCGCCCGGCAGCGCCCGCCAGTCCGACTCCGACAGCGGCGAGTTCCTCGCCCCCGCGCGCTTCCCCGGCACCGCCCCGCAGGTCCAGGAGGCGCCCTCGCGCAACGCCTCCTTCATCGGTCGTGGCAAGCTCCTCGAACTGCTCCGCAACCGCTTCACCGGCGGCCCCGGCGCCGTGCTCAGCCAGGTCCTGTACGGCTTCGGCGGCGCCGGGAAGTCACAGATCGCCGCCGAGTACGCCCACCGCTTCAAGGCCGCCTACGACGTCGTCTGGTGGGTGCCCGCGGAGGAACCCGCCAACATCCCGCAGAAGCTCGCCGAACTCGCCCCGCGGCTCGGCGTGCCCACCAGCGACGACGTCGCGCACACCGCCGCCGCCGTCCTCGACGCGCTGCGCCGCGGCCAGCCCTACCGCCGCTGGCTGCTCGTCTTCGACAACGCCGGCACCCCCGAGGAACTCGCCCCCTGGCAGCCGGTCGGCTCCTCCGGCGGGCACGTCCTGATCACCTCCCGCAACCAGGGCTGGGCCCGGCACGCCGGCCTCGTCGAGGTCGACGTCTTCCTCCGCGAGGAGAGCATCCGGCTGCTGCGCCGCTTCAACAGCGGCCTCTCCCTGGAGGACGCCGACCAGGTCGCCCACCGCCTCGGCGACCTGCCGCTCGCCGTCGGCCAGGCCGCCGTCTGGCTGCAGGAGACGTCCATGCCGATCGCCACCTACCTCGAACTGCTCGACGAAGAGCTCACCGAGATGCTGGAGCGCACCGCCCTGCGCACCGCCGACTACCCGCACTCCGCCGCGGCCACCTGGCGCATCTCGGTCGAGGAACTGCGCCGGATGAACGCCCCGGCCGCCCAGATCCTGGAGATCTGCGCCTTCTTCGGCCCCGACGCCATCCCGATGCGGCTGCTCTACAGCCGCGCGGTCACCCGCGCCCTGCGGCTGCCCCCGCGCGCGCCCCGCGACAAGCTCGCGATCGGCGAATTCCTGCGCGCCATCAACCGGTTCGGGCTCGCCCGGACCGACCAGGGCAGCGAGACCATCACCGTGCACCGGCTCGTCCAGGCCGTGCTCCGGGACCAGGTCGAGGAGGAACGGCGGGCCGAACTGCGCGGTGTCGTCCACGCGGCGCTCGCCACCGCCAACCCCGGCGACCCCGACGTCCCCGCCAACTGGGCCGAGTACGCCGAACTCCTGCCGCACCTGTGGCCCTCCGGCGCCGTCGACAGCGCCGACGAGGACGTCCGGCAGTGGATCATCGACTCCGTCCGCTACCAGTGGAAGCGCAGCCTGCACGAGTCCGGCCGGGAACTCGCCGAGCGGACGCTCGAACACTGGAGCCGGGACGGCTACGGCGGGCCCGGCTTCGACGTCGACAACGACGCCCAGACGCTCATGCTGCGCACCCAGCTCAGCAACATCCGCCGGTCCCAGGGCGCCCTCCAGGAGGCGTACGAGATGGACCGCGACATCCTGGACCGGTTCACCGCGACCCTCGGCCCCGAGCACTCGCACACCCTCGCCGTCGCCAACAGCCTCGGCGCCGACCTGCGCTTCCTCGGCCGCTACGACGAGGCCCGCACCCTCGACCGCCGCACCCTGGACGCGGCCCGGCGCACCCTCGGGCCCGACCACCCGCGCACGCTCATGATCACCAACAACCTCGCCGTCTCCGACTACCTGGCCGGCGACCGGCGGGCGGCGTTGGAGCGCCACCGCAGCAACTACCTCCAGCAGCGCGACGCCCTCGGCGCGCACAGCCTCTACGCGCTCTCGTCCGCCTCCAACTACGCGCGCGACCTGCGCGAGACCGGACGCCTGCGGGAGGCCCTCGACCTGCTGGAGGAGACCGTCCGGATCTACCAGCAGACCATCGGCGACGGCCACACCGACACCCTCCGCGCCCGCAAGAACCTCGCCGTGGCCCTGCGGCGGGCCGGCCGCTACAACGAGGCCCTGGAGATAGACGAGGACATCTACCAGCGCTACCTGGACATCAACGGCCCCGAGCACCCCGACACCCTCGCCGCCGCCACCAACCTGGCCAGCGACCTCAACGCCCTCGGCCTCACCGAGCGGGCCATCCCGCTCGCCGAGCGGGCCCTCGCGCGGTACCGCGACTACCTGGGCGAGAACCACCCGGTGACCCTGGCGGGCGCCAACAACCTGTCCGTCTACCTGCGGCTGGCCGGCCGCCTGGAGGAGGCGAAGGCGTTGTCCGGGCGGACCCTGGCGCAGTTCCGGACGGTCCTCGGGGACCACCACCTCTACATCCCGATCGCGATGATGAACCACGCGAACGACCTGGCCCTGGCCGGGGAGACGCAGGAGGCGCTGGCCCTGGAACTGGAGGCCGCGCCCCTCATGACCGCGACGCTCGGCCAGGACCACTACGACTCGATCGGCATCAACTCCAACCTCTCGCTGTCGCTCGCGACCGCGGGGCAGACCGAGCGGGCGGCCGAGCTGCGGGCGGACTGCATCCGCCGGGCCCGGGCGACGCTGGGGGAGGAGCACCCGACGACCGTGGCGGTGAAGGCGGGGCTGCGGCTCGACTCGGACGTGGAGCCGCCGCACGTGTGACGTGTCGTCAATGAATCGGCGCCCACCGCTGTCAAGGGGCTCGGCCGGGCGGGGTTAGGCTCGCCGTATGGTGGCGTTCCGGCAGTTCCTGCTGAAGATCCACAGTCGGTGCAACCTGGCCTGCGACTACTGCTACGTCTACGAGGCCGCGGACCAGAGCTGGCGGGACCGGCCCCGGCGGATGGAGCTGCCGGTGGTCCGGCGCACCGCGCGCCGGATCGCCGAGCACGCGGCCGAGCACCGGCTCGACGAGGTCGTCGTGGTGCTGCACGGCGGGGAGCCGCTGCTCGTCGGCGCCGGTCATCTCGACGACCTGTTGGGGGAGTTGGCGGGAGCCGGGCCGCGGGTCCGGTTCAGCCTGCAGACCAACGGGCTCCGGCTGCTCGACGAGCCCGCGCTCCTGGACGTCCTGCACCGGTACCGCGTCGGCGTCGGGGTGTCACTGGACGGCACGCGCGCCGACCACGACCGGCACCGGCTGCTGCCCTCCGGCGCGGGCAGCTGGGAGCGGACCGCCGAAGCGGTGCGGCTGCTCGGCTCGCCCGAACACCGCTCGCTGTTCGCCGGATTGCTGTGCGTCGTCGACCTGGCGGCGGACCCGGTGGCCACCTACGAGGCCCTGCTGGAGTTCGCCCCGCCCCGGCTCGACCTGCTCCTGCCGCACGCGACCTGGCAGTCCCAGCCGGCGGGCGTGCGGCGCGTCCTGCCGTCCGCGCCCCCGGCCGGCGGGGAGGCGGCGCCGTACGGGGAGTGGCTGATCGCCGCCTTCGACCGGTGGTTCGACGCCCCCCGGCGGGAGACCGGCGTGCGGCTGTTCGAGGAGCTGGCCGTGCTGCTGCTCGGAGGGCGCGCGGCCAGCGAGGCTGTCGGGCTCGCGCCGGTGGACCTCGTGGTGATCGAGGCGGACGGCACGATCGAGCAGGCGGACAGTCTCAAGGCCGCGTACGACGGCGCCGCGGCGACGGGACTGGACGTGTGGCGGCACGGCTTCGCCGACGCTGCGGCGCATCCGGCCTTCTTGGCTCGCCAGCGTGGGGTGGACGGGCTCGGGCCGGTGTGTGTGGGGTGCCCGTTGGTCCGGGTGTGTGGGGGTGGGCTCTATGCGCATCGGTATGCGGGGGACGGGTTCGGGCATCCGTCTGTGTATTGCGCGGATTTGGATCGGTTGATTCGGCATGTGGTGGGGCGGTTGCGGGTGGAGGTGGGGGCCGCTGCGCGGGGCTTGGGGGGGCGTGGGCTTTCGGGTGGGTGGGGTTCGCCGGGGGTGGCTGCGGGGGTGGCCGCTCCG
>NZ_JBHVPD010000077.1:0-50519 GCF_042887525.1 Kitasatospora sp. NPDC057936 | reverse complement strand
GCTCCGCACCGGGCGGAGCGGGCGCGCCGGTCCGTCACCTCCGCGCGGCGCCCACCGGGTCGGGCTCGTCCTCGACGGGTTCCGGCTCCCCGCGCGTCTGCCGCAGGGGCGCCGGGCGTGACAGGGCGGCGAGGCGCCGGTCGGCCTCGGCCTGGATGGCGTCCTTGTCGCCGATCTCGGCGTCCGGCAGCGCGTCCGGCAGCAGGTCCTCCAGCAGCCGCAGCGGCCGGTACGCGAGGCCGAGCAGGCCCCACACCGTCATGACCGCGCCGACCAGGACGAGCAGCAGGCCCGCGCCGCGGCCGGGGCCGGTGCCGAGCACCGGGCCGACGGAGTCGGCGAGTGCGCCGCCGGGGCGCAGCAGCGGTGCGAAGACGTGGTCGGAGAGCGGGCCCGCGGTGAGGAAGCCGAGCGGCATCATCGACATGGCCAGCATCTGGTTGGTGGCGAGGACGCGGCCCTGGAGTTCCATGCCGACCTTGGTCTGGATGAGTGCCATCCAGTGGGCGTTGAGGATGATCAGCGCGCCCCACAGCACGAACATGCCCGCCGCCGTGAGCGCGGTGTGCGGTCCGCTGCCGGCGACGACGGCGGCGAGGCCGACCACCGACGTGAAGCCGACCATGCCGACCACGCGGCGCCGGGTGCCGCCCCACAGCGCCATGACGAGGCCACCCGCCATCGCGCCGACACCGCCGACGGCGGTGATGACGCCGAGTTCCACGGACGTGCCGTCGGCCAGGACCATCGGGGTGACGAGGACGGTGGCCACCGCGAACAGGTAGTTGAACACGACGAAGAAGACGACCATCGCGACGAGGCTGTGCCGCCGGACGATGTAGCGCCAGCCGGTGACGACCTCGCGCAGCAGCGGTTCCTCCTGCTTGTCGAACATCGCGTCCGGGAAGCGGACGAGCAGCAGGCAGGTGACGCCGGTCAGGAAGGTGGCCATGTCGAAGAGGACGACGCCGTGCAGGCCGATCAGCGACACGAGCACGCCGCCGGCCAGGACGGCCATCATGTCGCCCGCGCCGGTGCCGAGTTGGGCGAGGCCGTTGGCCTGGCCGAGGTAGCGCTTGGGCACGAGCTGGGTGATCGCGGCCAGGTAGGCGGGCCGTTGGAACGCCGTGCAGACGGATCCCGTGCAGGCCACCACGTAGATGTGCCAGACGTGGAGGAGGTCCGTCCAGTGGAGCAGGCCCAGCGCGAGCATGCCCGCCGCGGCGACGGTGTCCGTCACGATCATGATCTTGCGGCGGTCCACCCGGTCGGCCACCGCTCCCGCGATCGGCAGCAGGAGGACGGCGGGCAGCACCGCGACCACCGAGATGAGCGCGAAGTCGAAGGCGGAGCCGGTCTGCTGGTAGACCCAGACGCCGAGCGCGAAGCCGGACAGGCTCGTGCCGATCATCGAGACGAACTGGCCGATCGCCACCTTGGCGAAGGTCGCGAGCTCGGCGCGGGCCGCCGGGCGCTTGGTCGCAACCTGCTCGGCCACGCCGCCCGTCGCCGCGAACCCGGCCAGGACGCGGGCGAGTTCGGCGGCCTGGTGCTTGAGGAAGTAGTGCCCGGCGCGCGGGATCACGGCGAGGTCGACGGTGGCGCCGAAGTGCTCCCACTCGGCGTACCGCTCCTCGTAGAGCTGGGTCGCGCGGTCCTTCTCCCCCACGACGCACAGGATCGGCGCGGCCATGCGCGCGGGGCGCCCGTCCCCGTACGCACGCGTGTAGAAGTCCTCGGCCTGCCGCACGTCGTGGCGCAACGCCCGGACCAGGAAGTCCTGTTCGGCCCGGTCGTAGACGTCGGTGAAGCCGCCCATCGCGCGGAGGTAGTCGAGGTAGGAGCGGTTGGAGAGCATCCGGTCGCCGGGCATGCGGCGGGCGAACCACTCGGCGAAGCGGCCGGGCAGGCGGGCCGCCGGGAACGTCCCGCCGAGGGCGAGGCCGCGCAGGTCGACGCCGGCCGCCTCCAGGCGGGAGCCCAGGGCGGTGGCCAGCGCGCCGCCGAGGCAGTGGCCGTACAGGAGCACCGGGCCCTCGATCCGCTCGGCGACCTCGGCGGCCAACCGGTCGGCGAGGCCGTCGAGTTCGGCGAGCTCGTCGTGCGGGCGGCTCGGGTCGTGGCCGGGCAGCTCGACGGCGTAGAGCCGGTGCCCGGCGGGCAGGGCGTCGGCGAGCGGCTGGAACGTGATCGGGCTGCCGCCGCCGTACGGGACGCAGACGACGGTGACCCCGGCCGCCTCGCTGCCGCGCGTGAGCTTGTGCAGCAGGCGGCGCGGACCGTCCTGGGCCGGGCCGCCGCCGGCCCGGGCGTCGAGCAGGGCGGCCAGGGCGCGGACGGTCGGCTGCTGGAACAGGTCGATCACCGACAGGCCGCGGCCGATCAGCCGGACGGTGCGCACGGCGGAGAAGGAGTCCCCGCCGAGGGCGAAGAAGTCGTCCGCCGGGCCGACGTCCTCGACGTCGAGCACCTGCCGGTAGACGGCGGCCACGGCGTGCTCGGCCTCCGTCTCCAACTCTCCCCCGCCGGAGACCTGTTGGACCGGCGACGGCTCCGGCAGCGCGTGCCGGTCCACCTTGCCGTTGGCGTTCAGCGGCAGCGCCTCCAGCAGCACCACGGCCGCCGGCACCATGTAGTCGGGCAGCCGGGTGCGCAGCGCGGCCCGCAGGTCCCCCGGGTCGGGGACGGCGGGCACGACGTACGCGACGAGGCTGCGGGCGGCGCCCTCGCCGCGCGCGACCACGACCGCCTCGCGGACCTCGGGGCGGGCGGTCAGCTCGGCCTCGACCTCGCCGGTCTCCACCCGGAAGCCGCGGATCTTCACCTGGTGGTCGATCCGGCCGAGGAACTCGATCGCGCCGTCGGGGCGGCGGCGCACGAGGTCCCCGGTGCGGTAGCAGCGCCGGCCGTCGACGGTGACGAACCGTTCCGCCGTCAGGTCGTCGCGGCCCAGGTAGCCGCGCGCCACGCCGCCGCCCGACACGTAGAGCTCACCGGGCACGCCCACCGGCACCGGGCGCCGCCGGGCGTCGAGGACGTGGGCGCCGACGTTGCCGAACGGCAGGCCCAGCGGGACAGCGGCATCGGGCTCGGCCGGGACGGGCGCGCCGAGCATCGAGACGGTCGTCTCGGTGGGCCCGTAGTGGTTGTGCAGCGGGAGGTCCGGCCGGGCGGCGCGGATGCGCGCCACCAGGTCGGGGCGCAGCGCCTCGCCCGCGCAGATCAGCAGGCGTGCGGGCAGCACGCCCGCGAGGCCGTCGCCGTGCGCGGCCAGGCCCTCCAGGTGGCTGGGGACGAGCTTCATCGCGTCGATCCGGTGCTCGGCCGCGTACCGGGCGAAGGCGGCCGGGTCGGTGGCCTGTTCTCGCGTGAGCAGGTGCAGGCAGCCGCCGCCGGTGAGGGCGCCGAACACGTTGGTGGTGCCGAGGTCGGCGGCGAAGGTGGAGACCAGCGCCCAGTTCCAGCTCTCGCTGCCGGGGCCGATCCGCTCGCGCAGGCCGTGCAGGTAGTTGCGGTAGTTGCGGTGCTCGACGGCGACGCCCTTGGGGGCGCCGGTGGAGCCGGAGGTGAAGATCAGGTAGCACAGGTGCTCGGGGCGGACGTCCACCTCGGGCGGCCCCTCGCACGGCTCCGCCGGGGTGGTGAGCGGCGGGACGACGACGGCCTCGCCCGGTACGCGGGCGCGGAGGTCGTCGGTGGTGACCACCGCGGCGGTGCCGGCGGCGGTGAGGAGTGCGGCGATGCGTTCGTCCGGGTAGACGGGGTCCAGCGGCAGGTAGGCGCCGCCCGCCTTGAGGATGCCGAGCATGCCGACGACTAGGGCGGCCGAGCGCTCGGCGAGCAGGCCGACCGGGCGGTCCGGGCCGACGCCGAGGGCGCGCAGCCGGTGGGCCAGCGCGTTGGCGCGCCGGTCGAGCTCGGCGTAGGTGAGGACGCCGTCGGTGCCCCGGACCGCCGGCGCGTGCGGGGTGCGGCGGGCCTGTTCCTCGACCAGGCCGTGCAGGGTGCCGGTGAGGTCCCAGGTGCGCGCGGTGTCGTCCCAGGCGTCGAGGCGGCGCCGCTCGGACGGGGTGAGCAGCGGCAGTTCGGCGAGCGGGCGGTCCGGGTCGGCGGCCATCGCGTCGAGGACGGTGGTGAGGTGGCCGAAGAACCGGCGGACCGTCGGCTCGTCGTACAGCTCGGCGCGCCACACGAGGTCGGCGAGCAGGGCGTCGTCCTCGTCCACCACGGCGACGGAGAGGTCGAACTTGGCGGTGTCGGTGCCGACCGGGTGCCAGGCCACGTCCAGGCCGGGCAGCTCGGGCCTGGCCCGGTCCTGGTTGTGGACGTTGAGCAGGACCTGGAAGAGCGGGGTGTGGGAGAGCTCGCGCTCGGGCGCGAGGGCGTCCACCAGCCGCTCGAAGGGCAGGTCCTGACGGGCTAACGCGCCCAGGGCGCCCTCGCGGACGCGGTCGAGGAGCGCGCGGACGGTCGGCTCCCCGGAAAGGTCGGTGCGCATCGCGAGCGTGTTGACGAAGCAGCCGACCAGCGCCTCCGTCTCGCTGCGGGTCCGCCCGGCGACGGGCGTGCCGACCACGACGTCGTCGCTGCCGGTGTAACGGCCGAGGACGGTCTGGAGGGCGGCCAGCAGCACCATGTACGGGGTCGTGGCGGTGCGTTCCGCGAGGGTGCGGATGCGATGGGAGCGCTCGGCGCCGAACTCGGCGGTGATCCGCGCGCCGCGGGTGCCGGCGACGGCCGGGCGGGGCCGGTCGGTGGGCACGGTGACGGTGGTGGCGGCGCCGCGCAGCCGCTCCAGCCACCACGTCTCCTGCGCGGCGAGTTCGGCGGCCTGCTCGGTGCGCTGCCAGTGCGCGACGTCCGCGTACTGGACGGGCAGCGGCGCCCACGCGGGCGCCCGGCCCTCGCGGCGGGCCGCGTAGGCGGCGCCGAGGTCGGCGAACAGCACCCCGAGGGACCAGCCGTCGGCGGCGATGTGGTGCAGGACGAGGCTGAGCACGAAGCCCTCGCCCGTGCGCAGCAGGACGGCCCGCAGCGGCGGGTCGGCGGCGAGGTCGAAGGGCCGGGCGGCCTCCTCGGCGAGCCGGGCGTCCACGGCGGCGGCCGGGACGTCGGCGGTGGCGAGGGCGAAGGCGCCCGCCGCGAGCGGTTCGGGCCGGACCTCGCCCTCGGACGCCGGGTAGACGGTGCGCAGCACCTCGTGCCGGTCGACGACGTCCGCGAGGGCGGCGGCCAGGGCCGCCTCGTCGAGTTCTCCGGCGATGCGCAGCGCGAGCGGGATGTGGTAGGCGGCGCTGTCGGGCTCGTACTGGGCGAGGAACCACATCCGCCGCTGCGCGGAGGAGAGCGGCATCGGCTCGTCGGCGGGGCGCGGCGCGATGGCCGCCCTGGCCGGCGCCGCTGCGGCTCTGGCGGCTTTCGCCTTGGCGAGGCGCTGCCGCAGCAGTTCCTGGCGCCGGGCGTCGGCGGCGCCTTCTCTTGGTCGGTCGGTCATGCGTCGTCCCCCATGGTGGTGTCCCCCACTGCGTGCTCGCCCGCTGCGTGATCGCCCGCCGCGTCGCTTCCGAGTGCGGCGAGCTCGTCGTCGAGGTCGGCGAGCAGCAGGTCTTCGATGCGGCGGGCCATGGCGGCCAGGGTGCGGTCGCCGAAGACCGCGCGCAGGGGCACCTCGATGTCGAAGGTGTCCCGGATGCGGGCGGTCAGCCGGGTGGCGAGCAGCGAGTGGCCGCCGATGGCGAAGAAGTCGTCGTGGCGGGAGACCCGGACGGCGCCCAGGACCTCCTGCCACACCTCGGCGAGGATCTCCTCGCAGTCGCCCTCGGGCGGTGCGCCGAGGCCGCCCAGTTCCGGAGCCGGCAGCGCGGCCCGGTCGACCTTTCCGCTGGGCGTCAGCGGGAGGGCGTCGAGCAGCAGGAGCCCCGCGGGGACCATGTAGTCGGGCAGGCGGGCGGCCAGGGCGAGGCGCACGTCGTCCTCGGTGAGCGTGCCGTCCGTGACGGCGTACCCGGCGAGGACCGGGCCCGCGGGCGTGTCGACGAGCCGGGCGGCGCCCGCCGTCACGCCGTCCACGGAGGTCAACGCGGCCTCGATCTCGCCGAGTTCGATCCGGAAGCCGCGCAGCTTCACCTGGGCGTCCGCGCGGCCGTGGTACTCCAGCCGGCCGTCGTGGCGGCGGCAGGCGAGGTCGCCGGTGCGGTACATCGGCGCGCCGTCGGGGCGGCCGGGTTCGGCGACGAAGCGGTCGGCGGTGAGGTCGGGCCGGCCGTGGTAGCCGAGGGCCACGCCGGCTCCGGCGATGGCGAGTTCGCCGATGCCGTTGACCGGGACGGGCCGGCCGGCGGCGTCGAGGAGGTGCAGGCGGGTGTTGGCGATCGGCTCGCCGAGGGCCACCACGCCGTCGTGGGCGGCGAGTTCGGGGGTGACGCGCAGGGCGGTGGACCAGACGGTCGTCTCGGTCGGTCCGTACAGGTTCCAGAGCGTCCGGGTGCGGGTGAGCAGGGCGCGGGCGAGGTCGGTGGTGAGCGCCTCGCCGCCGCACAGGGCGGTGAGTCCCGGATGGCCGGTCCAGCCGGCCTCCAGGAGCATGCGCCAGGTGGCGGGGGTGGCCTGGAGGTGGGTGACGCCGGTGCGCTCCAGCCAGGCGGCGAGGGCGGCGCCGTCGGTGGCGGTGGCCCGGTCGGCGATCTCGACCCGGGCGCCGACGGTGAGCGGCAGCCACAGTTCGAGGCCGGCGATGTCGAAGGTGACGGTCGTGACGGCGGCCATGACGTCCTGCCCGTCGAGGCCGACGAGGTCCTCCATCGCCCGCAGGAAGTTGACGATCGCCCGGTGCGGCACCGCGACGCCCTTGGGCGTGCCGGTCGAGCCGGAGGTGTACAGCAGGTAGGCCGGGTCCTCGGGGCCGACGGCGACGGGCGGGGCGACCGGGGCCGCGTCCACGTCCTGGCCGTCGGCCGCCACGACCGTCCGGCCCGCGAACAATTCGTCGTGCCGGTCGGCCTGTTCGGCCAGGACCAGCGAGACGCCGGCGCCGTCCAGCACGGCCCGGTTGCGGGCGAGCGGCTGGTCGAGGTCCAGCGGCAGGTACGCGGCGCCGCTGCGCAGCACGGCCAGCAGGGCGGCGGGCAGCAGGCGCCCGCGGCGGACGGCCACCGCGACCAGCCCGCCGGGTCCGGCGCCGGCGGCGGCCAGGACGGACGCCAGCCTGCCTGCGGTCAGGCCGAGTTCGCCGTAGGTCAGACTGCCGTCGGCGGCCGACACGGCGACGGCCGAAGGGTCCCACCCGGCGTACAGCTCGTGCAGGCGCAGGTCGGCCACCGGGGTGTCCGCCCGGACCAGGCCGTCCTCGGCGGCGGCGATCTCCGCGGCCGACAGCATCGCCAACTCCGAGAGCGGGCGGTCCGGTTCGGCGATCCCGGCGGCGAGCACGGCGAGCAGGTGGTCGAAGACGGCGCGCACCGAACGCTCGTCGTAGCGCGAGGTCCGGTACTCGGCGGACAGCAGCGGCCCCTCCGCCGGGAACTCCAGGAACAGCGACAGGTCCGTCTTCGCCGTCCCGTTGCACACCTCGGAGACGAACTCCAGGCTCAGGCCCGGGAGTTCGGCCCCGGCCACCGGGTGGTTCTGCACCGCGACCAGCACCTGCGAGACCGGGGACGAGGCCCGCCCGGACGCACCGGCCGTCCGGCGCGCGTGCTCGACGAACGGCAGCACGCTGTGCTCGGCCGCGTCGAGCGCCGCCGGACGCACCCGCCCGACCAGCTGCCGGAAGGTGTCCGCCCCCGCGACGCCGAAGCGCAGCGCCACGGTGTTGATCAGTGAGCCGAGCACCCCCTCCAGCTCCGGCACCGGCCGGACGGCGAACGGGCTGAGCACGGCGACGTCGGTGCGCCCGGTGTAGCGGTGCAGCACCCCGCCGAGCGCGGCGACCACCGCCATGTAGAGGCTCGCGCCCTCCTCCGCCGCCCACCGCTCGGCGGCGCGCAGCAGCTCGGCCGGGACCCGGCGCTCGATGCGGCGGCCCGCGTAGTCCTGCGGGTCGGGGTGCGGGCGGTCGCCGGGCAGGTGCTGCTCGTGGTCGAGGCCGAGGAGGCCCTCGCCCCAGCGCAGCGCGTCCTCGCGGGCGGCGGCGTGGGCGCGCCGCTCCCAGCGGGCGACGTCGGACAACTGGAGCTCGGGCTCCGGGAGTTCGCCGTCCCGGTAGGCGCGGTCGAGCTCGGCGAGGAGCAGCCCGGTGGCCCAGCCGTCCATCGCCGCGTGGTGCACGGTGATCAGCAGTTCGTGGGCGTCCTCGCCGGTGCGCAGCGCGAGCACGCGCAGCAGGCGCCCGGTGGCGAGGTCGAGCGGGCGGGCCGCCTCGGCGCGGAGCGCGGCGTCCAGCAGCGCCTCGTCGGCGCCGGTGAGGTCGTGCACGGGCACGTCGACGGCGTAGGGCGGGCGGACCTCGACGGCGGGTTCGCCGGCGCGGCCGATCACGGCGGTGCGCAGCGCCTCGTGGCGGCGGACGACCTCGGTGAAGGCGCGGCCGAGCGCGGCGGCGTCCAGGGTGCCGGTCGCGCGGACGCGCAGCGGGACGTTGTAGAGCGACGTGCCGGCTTCGACGTTCTCCTGGAGCCACAGGTCGCGCTGGAACGCCGTCGGTTCGGCGGGCAGTCCGGGCTCGCGGACGGGCGGCGCGACCGAGGGGCGCCCGCCGCCGTGCGCGACGCGCAGGGCCAGGGCGGCGACGGTCGGCGCGGCGAAGAACTCGGCGAGCGGCACCCGGACGCCGTACGCGCGCTCGACCCGGGCGAGGACGCCCGCGGCGAGCAGCGAGTGGCCGCCGAGGTCGAGGAAGACGTCGTGCACGCCGACCCTGGGCATGCCGAGGAGCTCCTGCCACAGCCCGGCGACGCGCTCCTCGACGGGGGTGCGCGGCGCGACGAACACGCCGTGGCCGTCCCGCCCGCGCGCCACCGCGGGCAGGGCCGCGCGGTCGGTCTTGCCGTTGGGGGTGAGCGGCAGGCGCTCCAGCACGCCGATCGCGAGCGGCACCATGTAGCCGGGCAGCGCGGCGGCGCAGTGGGCGCGCAGCCCGCCGGGCGCGAGCTCCCGGGAGGACTGGACGAAGGCGGCCAGGTAGGCGCCCGCGTCGTCGTGCTGGACGACGGCCACCGCCGCCTCCACCGCCGGGTGCGCGGTGAGCACGGCCTCGATCTCGCCGAGCTCGACGCGGAAGCCGCGCACCTTCACCTGGTGGTCGGCCCGCCCGTGGTACTCCAGGCTGCCGTCCGCGCGCCGCCGGACGAGGTCGCCGGTGCGGTAGCAGCGCTCGCCGCCGACGGTCACGAACCGCTCCTCGGTGAGGTCCGGGCGGCCGTGGTAGCCGTGCGCCAGACCCTCGCCCGCCAGGTACAGCTCGCCGATCCCGCCGTCCGGCACGGGCGCGCGCCGCTCGTCCAGGACGTGCGCCGTCGTGCCGTCGACCGGGCGGCCGATCAGCGGTTCGCCGGTCTCGTCCCGGCCGACCAGGGCCCAGGTGGAGTAGACGGTGTCCTCGGTGGGCCCGTACAGGTTGTAGAGCCGCTCGACGCCGGGCTGCGCGTGGACCTGGTCGGCGAGCCGGCGCGGCAGCGCCTCCCCGGCCAGGTTGACGACGCGGACGCCGGCGGGCAGGCCGCCGCCGCGCAGCAGGGCCGCCAT
The DNA here is from genome assembly GCF_042887525.1 of Kitasatospora sp. NPDC057936. NCBI lineage: Bacteria > Bacillati > Actinomycetota > Actinomycetes > Kitasatosporales > Streptomycetaceae > Kitasatospora > Kitasatospora sp. NPDC057936. Next base: position 40,838 of record NZ_JBHVPD010000077.1, on the reverse strand, counting down.
GGCGCTGGGGACGGTGTTGACGAGGGTGACCGCGTCGCGCGCGGGCAGGTCGGGCAGGGCGAGGGCGTTCTCGGCGACGACGACCGTGCCGCCGACGGCGAGCGGGAAGAAGACCTCGTACACCGAGATGTCGAAGCAGACCGACGTGGCGAACAGCACGCCCGCCACGTCCTCGGGCCGGTAGGTGGCGGCGGCCCAGCGCAGCAGGGCGTTCACGCCGCGCTGCGGGACGACGACGCCCTTGGGGCGGCCGGTGGAGCCGGAGGTGTACAGGACGTACGCCGCCGCGTCGGTGCTGCCCACCGGCGCGACGGGAGCGGTCGGACCCTGCTCGTCCGAACCCTGCTCGTCCGGACCCTGCTCCTCCGGACCCGCGTACAGGACGGCGGCCCCGGCCCCCGCCACGAGGTGCTCGTGCGCCCGGTCGGTGAGCACGACCGGCGCCCGCGCGTCGCCGATCACCAGCTCCAGCCGGTCCTGGGGGTAGGCCGGGTCCAGCGGCACGTACGCGCCGCCGGCCCGGAGCACCGCGAGCAGGGCCACGACCAGATCGGCCGAACGCGGCAGGCACACGCCGACCAGCGTCCCGGGGCCGACCCCTGCCCCGGCGAGGCGGGCGGCGGTGGAGGTCAAGCGCTCGCCAAGTTCGCGGTAGGTCAGGCGGCGCTCGCCGTCGATCACGGCGACGGCGTCCGGCGTGCGTCTCACCTGGGCCTCGATCAGGCCGGCGAGGGTGGCCGTGGGATCCAGTGCGGGGAATTCCGTCGAACTCATCCACTACTCCTGAGGGGTGGCCCGCGCACCGGCTCGTGGCCGGTGCGGATGGGCGGTGTACCTCCGGAGATGATGGGGTAAAGATGTTCGCACTACCAGCACAATTCCACCACGTGTTCGATATGCCGGAAAGGTCACCTCCGATTCGACCCTGAGCGGTGCGGGATCATGACGCGGCGTCGTTCCTCTACTTACGGAACGTCAACAGCCGTGCAGTGCAGGTCAGTTGACATGCACACTTGGCGCCGGGCGCTCCCAGGGGCGGGAGCTGCCCGGCGTGAACCCGGCGTCCCGGGCGTTGTCGAGCGCGTCGGCGAGGTTCAGCCGCCCCGGCTCCTCCAGGAAGCCCAGGACGGGGGCGAGCTCACGCTCGGTCAGGCGCTGCTCCCTGGCCGCCTCGACCAGCTCCTCCAGCTTCCGCGTGAACTCGTCCAGGTACGCGTCCTCGTCCACCTCTTCGTCGTCCTCGTCCTCCGGCTCCGGGATCCGCTCCATCACCCGGTCGGTCAGGAGGGACTCCACCCGGTCCAGCGAGTCCGTGATCCCCACGCCGCGGTCGTCCTCGACGGGAGCGCAGTCCCACGCGCCGGCGCCGCTCTCCCACCAGTAGCAGAAGGCGATCCGGTCGGTGAGCCCGGACCACCGCAGCGGCAGCCAGTCGGGCGCGCCCTGCAGCAGTTCGTCGAGTTCGCGCTCGGTGCTGTAGTCGACGTCGAAGCCGGTGAGCACCGCGCGGCCGCCGTCGACCCAGCGGAGCTGCCAGCGGTTGCTGCTGCCGTCGTCGTGGCTGAGCTCGTCCTCGCCCGCCCAGTAGCCGAGCTGGACGTCGATGCCGGTCTGCAGGACCGACATCACCCCGCCCATCAGCCAGGACTCCTCGGGGTTCGGCGGGCAGTACGACATGAACGCTCCTTCATCGCGTGATCGTTACCGGACGACAGACGCCCCGGCCCCCGCGAAGGTTCCCCGGGTGCGGACGCCCGTCACGGCCGCGTCACGCGACGCGTTCCGCGCCGTGCGGCCGCGGTGACGCCGCCGTGATGGCCGACCCGGACGCTGGGCGGTGTCCGCGGGCGCAGCCGTTGCCCTCGCGAAGGGAGCCACGATGCCCATCAGCCCCACCTATCCGGGCGTGTACATCGACGAGCTGCCGAGCGCCGTGCGCACGATCGTCGGCGTGCCGACGTCGATCGCCGCGTTCGTCGGGACGGCGCCGCGCGGGTCGGTGACGGACCCGGTGCACATCACCAGCTGGGCCGACTACGAGCGGGAGTTCGGCGGCCTCGACCGCACCTCCGACCTGAGCTACGCGGTCTACCAGTTCTTCCAGAACGGCGGCGCCGAGGCCGAGATCGTCCGGATCACCGCCGTGAAGCCGAAGAACCCGCCGGCCGACGGGCCCAGCTACCCCGCGCCCGCCACGCTCGTCCTGCCCGCCGCCTCCGGCGCCGCCGCCGACGCGGTCACGCTCACCGCCGTCAGCCCCGGCGACTGGGGCAACCACCTGCGGGCCCGGGTCGACCACCAGACCCGCGACAAGGCCGCGAGCGCCGCCGACCAGAAGAGCTTCAACCTCACCCTGCGCGACGCCGTCACCGGCGTGACCGAGAGCTACCTCAACGTCAGCTCGCTGCCCGGCAGCCCCGACCGGCTGAGCGTCGCCCTCGCCGCCTCCGCCCTCGTCACCGTCCCGGCCTCGGCGGACGGCAGGCTGCTCGCGGCCGACACCGATGTCCCGCCCGGCCAGGACCCGTTCCCGGACGGCAAGGGCCCCGGCCAGGGCAACTGGTACGTCACCGCCGGCGGCGGCCTGGACGGGACGGCGACCCCGGTCGCCGCCGACTACCTGGGCGACAGCTCCCCGGTCAAGGACGGCAAGCAGGGCATCTACCAGCTGCTCAAGACCGACATCTTCAACATCCTCTGCCTGCCCGGGCCGCCCGGCCAGAACGGCCCGGCCGGGATCCTCCCCCAGGCCGCCAGGCTCTGCCTGGACCGCCGGGCGATGCTCGTCGTCGACCCGCCGGACGCGTGGCACAGCGTGGCCGACGTCACCAAGGCCGCCGCCCCCGGCGGCACCGGCCTGCCGCTCGCCGGCGACCCGGGCGCCCGCAACGCCGCCGTGTACTTCCCGCGCGTCCTGCTCGCCGACACCGAACAGCAGAACCACGTCCGCGACTTCCCGCCCTGCGGCGCCGTCGCCGGGGTGTGGGCCCGCACGGACGTCGCGCGCGGCGTGTGGAAGGCCCCGGCGGGCACCGACGCGGGCCTCGCCGGCGTCGTCGCGCCGCTCGTGCCGATGACCGACCCGGAGAACGGCATCCTCAACCCGTACGGCGTCAACTGCCTGCGCCGGCGGCCGGTGTTCGGCAACCTCGTGTGGGGCGCGCGGACGCTGGTCGGCGCCGACGTCCTCGCCGACCAGTGGAAGTACGTCCCGGTGCGCCGGACCGCCCTGTTCATCGAGGAGAGCCTGTTCCGCGGCACCCAGTGGGTGGTGTTCGAACCCAACGACGAACCGCTGTGGTCCTCGATCCGGCTCAACGTCGGCGCGTTCATGAACACGCTGTTCCGCCAGGGCGCCTTCCAGGGCCGCACGCCCAGGGACGCCTACCAGGTGGTGTGCGACGCGACGAACAACCCGCAGAACGACATCGACCGCGGGATCGTCAACATCCAGGTCGGCTTCGCCCCGCTCAAGCCCGCCGAGTTCGTGATCATCCACATCCAGCAGCTCGCTGGCCAGATCCAGGTCTGAGCGCACCCTCACGGAGAGGCAGGCCATGGCCGACAGCAGGACGAAGCGCCGCGACCCGTACAAGAACTTCCGCTTCCGGGTGAAGTTCGGCGGCGGCACCGACTACATCGCGGGCGTCAGCAAGGTCACCGGGTTCAAGCGCAGCACCGAGGTGATCAAGCACCGCAGCGGCGGCGACCCGGCCACCAGCACCAAGCTGCCGGGGCGCACCGAGTACGACGCGATCACCCTGGAGCGCGGGGTCACGAGCGACAAGGTGTTCGAGCAGTGGGCGAACCGGGTCTGGAGCCTGACCAACGCGAGCGGCGGGCTGGAGTCCTCGCTCAAGGACTTCCGGCGGGACATCATCGTCGACGTCTTCAACGAGGCCGGCCAGAAGGTGCTCTCCTACCAGGTGTTCAACTGCTGGGTCTCGGAGTACCAGCCGGTCTCCGACCTCGACGCCAACGCCAACGCGGTCGCCATCCAGCACATCAAGCTGGAGAACGAGGGCTGGGTGCGCGAGGACCTGCCCGAGCCGGTCGAGCCGTCCTTCGAGGACCCGGCCTGACGATGGACGAACTCACCGGAGCCCCAGCCGATGTCACCGCGCTGACGGAGGAGGGCCTGCTCGCCGTCTGGGAGGCCGGGCGCGGGCAGGACCCGGTCCGGCGCGCCCTGGTGCTCGCCGCGGCGGGCGGCGGCGATCCGGCGGCCGTCGCGGACCTGGCCGTCGGGCGGCGCGAGGAGCTGGTGCTGGGCCTGCGCGTGCGGTGCTTCGGCCCCGGCCTGCCGTGCGCCGTCACCTGCCCGTCCTGCCGGACGGAGCTGGAACTCGAACTGACCGCGCAGGACGTGACCGCCGCGGCGCCGGAGGGCGAACGCGTCGTGCGGGCCGGGGGTTTCGAGCTCGCGTTCCGTCCGGTCACCACCCGGGACCTGCTCGCCGTCCGGGGCGCGCCGCGCGCCTCCGCCCGGCGGGCCCTGCTCCGGCGGGTGCTGACCTCGGCGGTCGCGGACGGACGGCCGGTCGCCGCCGACGCGCTCCCGGCGGACGTCCTGGAGGCCGTGGCGGGCGCCCTGGCCGGGCGGGATCCGCAGGCGGACGTCCGGCTGGACCTCGACTGCGCGGAGTGCGGCCACGCCTGGACGTCGCCCTTCGACGCCTCCGGCTACCTGTGGGCCGAACTCGACGCCCACGCCAGGCGGTTGCTCCACGACGTGCACGCGCTCGCCACCGCCTACGGCTGGACGGAGGCCGAGGTGCTCGCGGTCGGGCCCGAACGACGGCAGCTGTACCTGGAGTTGGTGACGGCATGAACGACTTCGTGAGCCGCCTGCTCGGCGGCGCGGACGGGCCACCGGTCCGCCCGCTGATCGGGTCGCTCTTCGAGCCCCGGCGGAGGACGCAGCCGTGGCTTCCGTTCACCGAACCTTCCCCTCTCCCCGCGGAGTCGGAGGTCGCTGACGCCAACCCTCCGGCCGCCCAGCAGGAGCTGCCCGTCGGCGCGCCGCCCGGTCTCCCCCTGGCACAGCGCGCCTCCACCGGGCGCGCACCCGAACCTCCGCAGGCCGTCCGGGCGGAGCCCCCCACCGGCCCCGGACGGCCTGCGGAACCCACCGCCTTCGCCCTCCCGAAACCCCGCCGTGCGGACGCCCCGCCCGGGGAACCCGCGCAGGAGGAGGGCCCGTCGGAGCAGCACGCCACACCCGAGGAGCACGCGGAGGACGCCCCGGCGGCGCCCGCACCCGACCCCGTCCGCGCGCGCCCCGTGCCGTCCTCCCCCATCGACGCGTCGCTCGTCGACCCGCTCCTCACGTCCCGGCGCGAGCGCGCCGCCGCGGTGCCGACCGTGCGCATCACCATCGGCCGCGTCGAGGTCCGCACCGGCCGCCAGCCGCCCGTCCCGCAGCCGCCGCGCCGGATCCCCGGGCGGCGCCCGGCGATGAGCCTGGAGGACTACCTGCGCACCCGCTCCGAGGGGGGCGGCGGGAGGTGAGCGACGAAGAGGCCATCGCCGCCGTCACCAAGACCCTGAGCGGACTCGTGCTCGGCGCCCTGGCCGACGTGCCCGGCGCAGGCGTGGACACCCGTCCCCTGGACGAACTCGTCGACGGCACCCGCGACAAGCTCGTCAACCTCTACCTCTTCCAGGCCGACGTGGACGACGCCCTGCGCAACGCCGGCCAGCCCGACCTCGCCCCCGGCGAGAGCGGCGGTCCGCCGTTCCCGCTCACCCTGCACTACCTCGTCACGCCGTTCGTCAAGCGCGACCCCGGCCTCGACGCCCAGCGGCTGCTCGCCCGCGCCGTCCGCGTCCTGAACGACAACCCGGTGCTCCAGCGCGGCGAACTGGCCGCGTTCGCGCCGGAGAGCGACGTCGCCAAGCAGCTCGACCGGATCCGGATCACCTGGCAGCCGTTCGGCGAGAAGGACATCTACTCGCTCTGGACGGCGTTCCAGACCCCGTACCGGATGTCGGTCGCCTACGAGGTCGGCGTGGTGCTGATCGACGGCCACCGCCCGCCGACCGTCCCCGTGCCGGTGCTCACCCGGGGCGCGGACGACCGCGGGCCCGTCGCGCAGGGCTTCCTCCCGCTCGGCCTGCCGGCCCTCGACGCCGCCGTGCCGCCGGGCGGGCAGCCCGCCGTCCGGGGCGGTGAGACGGCGGTGCTGCGCGGCAGCGGGCTCGCGGCCCCGGCCGAGGTGCGGCTGAGCCATCCGCTGCTCCCGGCGCCGGTCGCCGTCGCCCCGGACCACGTCACCGGTACCCAGGTGCAGTTCACCGTCCCCGTCGGCACGGCCGCCGGGCTCTGGTCGGCCGGGCTCTCCCTCGCCGGGCAGCTCACCAACGAGGTCCCGCTCGCCGTCGCGCCCCGGATCACGCACCTGCCCGCGCAGGTCGGGCGGCACGCCGACGGGAGCGCACAGATCGACGTCCGCTACTCCCCCGCCGCCCTGCCCGGACAACCGGTGCTGCTGGTCCTCGACGGCCGCGCCGTCCCACCCGACCCGCTGCCGCACGGCGTGCCGCGCCCGCCCGGCCACGCGCGGTTCACCGTGCCGGACGCGGCCCCCGGGCGGCACCTGGTGCGGTTGCGGGTCGCGGGCGTGGACAGCCTCCTGGTCGACCGCTCGGGCACCCGGCCGGTGTTCGACCCGAGCCAGGCGGTGACGGTCCTGTGAGCGGCGGGACGGGCGAGGAGAAGGAAGCCGCCAACGGCCGGTTCCTCGCCGCGTCGCTCGCGTGGTTGCGGCTGCTGCTGCACCGGGCGATCGCGGACGGTCCGGCGCGGACGGAACTCCCGCGCACCCGGGGGTTCCGCCGCGCCGCGGCCACTCCGACCGTCACGAAAGTGACCGATCGTCAACTCGCTTCAGCTGCAATGAAGATCAGCGATGTCGAGGCCGTCGCCACCCCACCCCTCGCCGAACTCGCCGGCCGCCTCGGCCTCACCCGCTTCGAGCGCGACACCCTGTTCCTGTGCGCGGCCGTCGAACTGGACCCCTCCATCACCCGCCTCTACGCCCTCGCCCAGGGCGACGAACGCCTCACCCACCCCACCTTCGGCCTCGCCCTCGCCGTCCTCCCCGACCCCGCGTGGGACGTCGTCTCCCCGCAAGGCGGCCTGCGCTACTGGCAGTTGGTCGAGATCGCCCGCCCGCCCGGACAGAGCCTGGTCGGCAGCGTCCTGCGCGCGGACGAGCGGATCGTCAACCACCTCAAGGGCCTGAACGACCTCGACGACCGCCTCACCCCGCTCGTCGAGCGCTTCCGCCCCGGCTCCCCCGCCGACCTGCCGCCCTCCCAGCAGGCCGTCGCCGACGAGATCGCCCGCACCTGGCGGCGGCCCGGCGCACCCGTCGTCCAGCTCGTCGGCGCCGACGCCCCCGGCAAGCGGCTCGTCGCCGCCCGCGCCGCCGCCGAGAGCGGACTGCTCGTCTGCCGCCTGCCCGCCGCGCTGCTGCCCGCCGAACCCGCCGCACTCGACCACTTCGCCCGGCTCTGGCGCCGCGAGGCCGCCCTCCTGCCGCTCGCGCTCTACCTCGACGCCGAGGACACCGACCCCGCGGACCCGCTGCCCGAACGCTTCCTCGCCCGGGCCGGCGGCGCCCGCCTGCTCGCCGCCCGCGAGGGCCGCCCCGACCCGGACGGCGAGGCACTGCTCCTCGACGTCGCGCCGCCGACCCCGGCCGAACGGGCCCGCGCCTGGCGGGACTTCTACGGCCCGGTGCCCGAAACGGACGCGCTCGCCGCGCAGTTCGGGCTGGAGCTGCCCGCCATCCGCGCGGCCGCCGCCGTCGCCGACGGGGACCCGGCGGCCGCCTGGCGGGCCTGCCGGATCCGCACCCGGCCCCGCCTGGACTCCCTCGCCCAGCGCCTCGAACCCAAGGTCACCTGGGACGACATCGTGCTGCCCGAGGCCGGCCGGCGCGCGCTGGAGCGGATCGCCGACCAGGTGGCGCACCGCACCACGATCTACGAGACCTGGGGCTTCGGGGAGCGCATCACCCGGGGCCTCGGCGTGGCCGCGCTGTTCGCCGGCCCGAGCGGCTCCGGCAAGACGATGGCCGCCGAGGTGCTCGCCCACCACCTGCGCCTCGACCTGTACCGGATCGACCTGTCCGCCGTCGTCAGCAAGTACGTCGGGGAGACGGAGAAGAACCTGCGCCGCCTGTTCGACGCGGCCGAGGACGGCGGCGCGATCCTGTTCTTCGACGAGGCGGACGCGCTGTTCGGCAAGCGCAGCGAGGTGCGGGACGCGCACGACCGCTACGCCAACATCGAGGTCAACTACCTGCTCCAGCGCATGGAGGCCTACCGGGGCCTCGCCGTGCTGGCCACCAACCTGCGCTCGGCGCTGGACGGCGCGTTCCTGCGGCGGCTGCGGTTCGTCGTCGAGTTCGAGTTCCCCGGCCCCGAGCAGCGCCAGGCGATCTGGGCGAAGGCGTTCCCGGACCCGGCCCCGCGGGGCGGTCTCGACCTCGACCGGCTCGCCCGGCTCCAGGCGAGCGGCGGCATGATCCGCAACATCGCCGTCAACGCCGCCTTCCTGGCCGCCGCCGCGGGCACGCCGATCACCATGCCGCACGTCCTGTCGGCCGCCCGCAGCGAGTTCGAGAAGCTCGAACTGCCCATGACCGAGCGGGACTTCGCCTGGGAAGGAGAGCGGCCGTGACGATCGAGCTGCACATCGACCACCTTGTTCTCGACGGCCTCGACGGCTTGGACGGCCTGGACGGTCCCGACGGCCCGGACGGCTCGCGCGGCGCCACGGAGGCGATCGCCGCCGCCCTGCGCACCGAGCTCGCCCGCCTCCTCTCCTCCGCCCCGGCGGCGACGTGGCGCCCCGCCCGGGCCGGCGTGCTGCGCGGTCCCGAGGTGACCGTCGGCGGCGCCGAGTCGACCGGACGCGAGCTCGCCGGATCCGTCTTCCGGGCGGTGCGCGATGGGCGCTGAACACGTCCACCGTCCGGCCGACCGGGCCCGGGGGAAGGCCGAGAACGCCGGCGCGCCCCTGCCCGCGCCCACCGCCGAGCGGATGGGCGCCGCCCTCGGCCAGGACTTCAGCGAGGTCCGTGTCCACACCGGTGCCGACGCCGACCGGGCGGCCCGCGCGGCCGACGCCCAGGCGTTCACCGTCGGCCACGACGTCGTGTTCGCCAACGGCGACTTCGCCCCGGGCACCGAGCACGGCGACCGGCTCCTCGCCCACGAACTCGGCCACGTCGTCGAGCAGCGCACCACCGGCCCCCGGCTCGCCCGCCAACCCGCCGGGCAGCCGGTCGCCCCGCCGGAGACCGACCGGGGGCTCTTCGTCGACGAGGCGACCCGGTTCCTGCGCGGCGCCGCCGAGTACTACGGCCTCTCCGGCCCGCCGGGCCCCGGTGGAGGGCCGCTGGTGCGGGTCCAGCCCGCCGCCGTCCCCGGCCGGCTGAAGGACTTCCTGCGGATCCGTGACGACGCCTCGACCGCGATCACCGCGGTGCTGGGCGGCGACCCGACGCGCACCGGCACCCTCCGCAGGGCCTACGCCGACGCCGTCCGCACCCTGCTCACCGCGGCGGCCGCCGCCTCCCCCGGCACGACCACCGACGCGCTCTACCTCCGGCACCAGCAGCTCATCCACGCCTGGGGCTGGCCCGAGACCCGCCCCGACCCGCAGCGGAACGTCCTCCTGGACGCCCTGCCCGCCGCCGAACGGACCCGGATCCGGGTCACCACCGACGACGTGACCCTCGCGGGGATCGCCACGGTCTTCGGCCCCAATCCGCCCATCCGCCCGCTGCCGCCGGACACCGCCGTGACGCTCGCACCCACCATCCCCGCCGGACAGCGGACGGGCCTCGCCAACCTGGCCCGCTACCTCGTCACCGACACCCCGCCGCTCCTCGCGCCGAACCGGAGCACCACGCTGCGCCTCGACCTCACCGCCCAGGGCGGCGGCCGGGGCACCTACCGGTTCACCGAGGTCGAGCACCCCGGCCCGCCCGTCCGGCGCGAGGTGCTCGTGGAGCACCTCGCGACCCTCGGGCCGGAGCGCGACCAGGGCCAACCACGGCCGGGCGGCGACGAGTTGTTCACCCGGCACCGGTTCGTCCGCGGCACCGCCTGGACCGACGGCGAGTACGCCCAGCTCCTCGGCGCGCTGGCCGCCGTCCCCGACGGCGTCCTCGGCCGGATCGAGCAGATCACGTTCGTCCGCGTGGCCTCCCTGCCCTCGGGACACGACGCCGAGTACTCGCTCGCGGACCACACCGTGTCCGTCGCCGACAGCGCCTTCCAGGGACGGGCCGGCTCCCTGCGCGCCTTCCAGGGCCCCGACCAGCCGGGGAGCGGCTTCCAGCGGCTGATCGCGCACGAGCTCGGGCACGCGTACGACTGGGCGGCCCTGCGCGCCGCGCAGACCGCCGCCGCCCAGGCCACCACGGCGCGCAACACCTTCCTCCAGCAGAACGGGCGGCCCCGGCGCGGCGGACGGTTCTCCATCCCGCCCGGCCAGACCGCCGCCTGGGACCGGGTCCGGCACGCCGACGACGACGCCCGGGCCGCCGTCGGCACGGCCCGCGGCGGGTCCGGCGCCCGCTTCGTGCGCGACCCGCGCACCGGGACGAACACCCTCACCGACGCCCTCCCCACGGGCGAGGCCGCCGCCTTCCGCACCGCCGCCGCCCAGGACGGCGACACCCGGATCACCACCTACGCCGACCGCAACTGGCGCGAGTTCTACGCCGAGTCCTTCGCCCTCTACCTCACCGACCCGGAGACCTTCCAGCGCCTGCGCCCCCACCTGTACCGGCACTTCGCCGACCGCCTGCCCGCCCCGGGGAGGCAGCCGTGACCGCCCGCGAAGTCGCCGAACCCGCCGACCGCACGCCCGTCCTCCGGCGCTGCGGCACCGAGGCCTGCGGGTGCGAGACCGACGAACCGCAGCTGCGGCGCCACGCCACCGGCGAAGGCCCGGCGCTGGCACCGCCGGAGGTCCGCGCGGTGCTCGGCTCCCAGGGGGCGCCGCTCGACGCGGAGGCCCGCGAGCTGCTCGAACCGCGCTTCGGCCAGGACTTCAGCAGTGTGCGGGTGCACACCGACGACCGCGCGGCGGCGTCGGCGGAGGCCGTCCGCGCGCGGGCCTACACGGTCGGCACGGACATCGTCTTCGCGTCCGGCCGCTACGCGCCGCACACCACCGAGGGCCGTCACCTGCTGGCCCACGAGCTCGCGCACGTCGTCCAGCAGCGGCAGGCCGCCCCCGGGCTCGCCGCCGCGCCGCTGGAGGTGGGCGCGGCGGACGCTCCGGCCGAGCGCGAGGCCGAGCAGGTGGCGCGCTCCGTCACCGCCGGGGCGGCCACGCCGGTCCTGGCCACCGCGCGCACCAGCGGGGTGGTGGCGCGCCAGACGCCGCCCGGCGGTCCGGCCCCGGCCCGCGTCGTCTTCCTCGACCCGAGCGTGTTCGACCAGATCGCCCGCGGCAACACCGGGGCCGCGAACGCCCTGCGGTCGATGCTGTCGTCCGGGGTCAGGGTGCTGGTGTCGGACCAGGCCTACCAGGAGCTGATCGTCAACCGCGCGATCCCCCGCCAGGCCGTCGCCAATCAGCTGCTCCTCGACGAACTGGGCATCGGCCGCGCCCCCGCGCTCCCCGCCGGGGGCGCGCAGTCCTTCCTCCAGCAGGTGAAGGCCGCCAAGGTCCCGATCGCACCCGCCGACGCCATCATCGCGGGCGAGGCGGTGGCGGGCGGGGGCGAGTTGTGGAGCTTCGACCGCGTGGTGCGGAACAACCCGGGCAACCTCAAGCCCGTCGGGGTCCGCGTCGCGCCCGAGAGCACCAGCGTGCCCCTGGTGGCCGGCACCAAGGACTACCGGGTGGCGCGTCAGCTGCTGAACCTCCGGCCCGTGGACATCTCCCTCACCGGGACGATCACCCGCGGACCGGGCGGCGGGCCGGGCGGCGGAACGCCACCGCCGGGCGGCACACCCCCGCCCGGCGGCGCGGCGCCTCCGGCCCCTGGCGCCCCTCCCGCCGGTGGAGCGCCTCCCCCCGCCGCCGGCGGGCCCACCGCGGCCGCCCGCGCCGTCCCCGCGACCACCGCCGGTCGCGTGCCGCCGACGGGCCGTGCGGCGACGGCCCCGTCCGCCGAGGCCCTCGAACTCGCCGCCGAGACCGGCCGGGCCGCCCGCACCAACCTGCGCCTGCTGGCCGCCGCCCGGGTCTTCGTGATCGCCACCCAGGTGCTCCAGGTCAAAGGCGCGCTCGACCTCCTGGACAAGTTCACCGCCATCGCCCAGCGCGGACTCTCCGGTCAGGGCCTCGTCCTTCCCGACGAGGTGGCCGCCGCGGCCAGGATGGCCACCGAGGCGGAGGCCTGGCGGGACGCGGCCGCCGACTTCTCCGGCCGCTTCCAGGGCGAGTCCTTCCGGCTGCTCGGCGCCGCGGCCGATCCCGTCTCGGCGGGCCGCACGGCCGGCCGGCTCTCCGAGCGCGTGGACCAGCTCACCTCGTCCCGCTGGGACCTGCCCGCCCGGATCGCGAAGGTCGAGGGCGCCCTGACCGCCGTCCGGGCCAAGCACCGGGCCGCGATGGCGATCCTGGAGTCGCAGTCGGCCCGCGTCGCCATCGCGACCGCGACCCAGGGCACCGGCGAGCTCGCCGAGCTCTTCGCCGCCTCCGTGGACCTCGAACGGATCAGGAACTCCCTGGAGAACACGCTCACCGCCCTGCGCGCCGTCGACGCGACGGTCTCCGCCGACATCGCCTTCGGCACCGCCTGGAGTGACGCCCTGTTCGACACCTGCGTCCGCGGCGGGGCCTGTTCCCGGGCCACGCTGGAGATCCCGTTCGTCGGCACGTCCAGGATCCGTTTCCTGCCAGGAGAGGAGGGGCCGTGACCGCGTTCCCCGAGGCGTTCAACCCGGTGCGCGGCGGGTTCGTGCTGGTCGACCCCGACCGCGGCACCGTACAGCGCACGATCCCGTTCCAGTACAACCCGGACACGCTCACCCGCACGCTCACCCCACAGGGCATCGGCAGCGAGCCCGGCGACCGGCTGGAGGTGCTGCGGCTCAAGGGGCCGGCGCACGAGCAGTTCCGGTTCGACGCCGAGTTCGACGCCGCCGACGCCCCGGAGAAGTACCCGGACGGGCTCCACCCGGTGCTCTCCGCCCTGGAGTTGAGCATGTACCCGACGGTCGAGCAGCTGCGCCACGAGGACGCCCTCGCGCGGGCCGGGCAGATCGAGGTGGCGCCGATGGAGTCGCCGCTGCTGGTCCTGGTGCTCGGTCCCAAGCGGGTGGTGCCGGTGCGGATCACCGAGTTCACCGTCACCGAGGAGTTCTTCGACCAGGCACTCAACCCGGTGCGGGCGAAGGTCGGGGTCGGCGTGCGGGTGCTCACCGTGGACGACCTCGGCCACCAGCACCACGGCGGGGTGCTCTACCTGACCTACCAGGGCCGCAAGGAGGGCTTCGCGCAGTCCGTCCGCAATCCGGTCTCCGACGTCGGCACGCCGCGCGTCTGACGATCCCGCGCGTCCGACCGACCCCGCGCGTCCGACCGACCCCACGAGGAGACAGCCGTGTTCGCCCTCACCAGCCGCTACCGCGCCCTGCCGACCGCCACCCACCGCCTGCCGGACGGGCGGACGGTGACGTACGTCCGCCGGCGCTTCCTGCCGCACCCGGAGGACCTCACCCTCCTGCGCGAACACGTCGTCGCCGCGGGCGAGCGGGCGGACCGGATCGCCTTCGCCGAACTGGGCGACGCCGAGCTCGCCTGGCAGCTCGCGGACGCCAACCGGGCCGACGACCCGGACGAACTCGCCGTCACCGGGCGGCGGTTGCGCGTGACACTGCCCGCCGTGCCGGGGCCGGGCGCCGCCTCGCTGCTCGTCCCCGGAGCGCTCCATGGCTAGGAGCGTCCAACTCCTGCTCCGGATCGGCGACATCGTCACCGCGCCCGCGCCGCAGCCGCTCATGGACGCGCTGCAGTCCGTGCAGGTGACGTCGAGCGCCGGGGCCCGCAGCGGCTTCCAGCTCACCTTCGCCGTCAGCAAGAAGTCCGTCATCACGCGGACGCTGCTGCCGGCCGGCCTGCTCGACCCGCCCGCCCGGGTGGTGATCGCCGCGATCGTCGCCGGTTCCACCGAGGTGCTGATGGACGGCGTGATCACCCGGCACGAGCTCAACCCCGGCGACGCGCCCGGCACCGGCACGCTCACCGTCACCGGCGAGGACCTCACCCTCCTCATGGACCTGCGCACCGAGCACGCCTGCTACCCGGCCATGCCGCACAACGTCCGCGCCACGCTCGTCCTGCTCAAGTACGCGCTGTACGGGGTCGTTCCGGTCGCCGTCCCGCCGATCGTCCCGACCGTCCCGAACCCGCTCGACCAGATCCCCGTCCAGTCGTCCACCGACCTCGCGTACCTGCGCAGCCTCGGCCAGGAGGTCGGGTACACCTTCTACCTCGTGCCGGGACCGGCGCCCGGCACGAGCATCGCCTACTGGGGCCCGGAGGTGCGCATCGGCGTGCCGCAGCCCGCGCTGACCGTCAACTCCGGTGCGGCGGACAACGTCGAGCACCTGTCCTTCTCCTTCGACGGGCTCGCGCGCACGCAGTACACCGTCCGCATCACCGAACCCACCACCAAGATCGGCATCTCGGTGCCGATCCCCAGCCTCAGTCTCCTCAAGCCGCCGCTCGCCGCCCGCCCGGCCGTCGCCCTGCGCGAGGAGCCGCTCGTCAAGGTCACCGACCGCTCGCTCACCGACGCGATGCTGCGCGCCGTCAGCGTCACGTCCCAGGCCGCCGACGCCGTGTCCGGGCAGGGCAAGCTCGACGTCCTGCGCTACGGCCGCGTGCTCGCCGCGCGCGGCCTCGTCGGCGTGCGCGGCGCGGGCCCCGCGTACGACGGCCTGTACTACGTCGGCAGCGTCACCCACGACATCAAGCGCGGCGAGTACACCCAGAGCTTCACCCTCGCCCGGGACGGCTTCGTCCCCTTCACCGACCGGGTGGCCCCGTGACAGCGCCCAGCGCCAACCAGCAACCCGACTTCCGCGACCTCTACCGCGGCGTCGTCGTCTCCAACTTCGACCCGCTGCAACAGAACCGCGTCATGGTCCGGGTCGACGACGTCCTGGGCAACGACCCGTGCATCTGGGCCGTCCCGCAGTACGCGACCGCCGGGATGCACGTCGTGCCGGCCGTGCAATCCGGCGTGTGGGTCAAGTTCGAGGACGGCGACGTCAACCGGGCCGTGTGGACCGGGTTCTGGCGCGGCGGGACGATCGAGCAGCCGCCGGTCGCCGCGCTCGTGCCGCCCGAGGTGCCGCAGGTCGTGCTCAGCACCCCGGGCGGCACCTACGTGCTGCTCACCGACGCCACCGAGCCCACCGGCGGCATCCGGCTCCAACTGCACGGCGCCGCAGGGCCGTACATCAAGCTCAGCGAGGCCGGGATCGAACTCTCCTGCGGGCCCGGCCTCGCGAGCATCCGCCTCGTCGGCACCTCCGTGATCATCAACAACGGCACGCTCGTCGTACCGCAATAGCGCTTGGGGGACCACATGCCCGGCCTCGCCCTCCACACCGGAGCGACCATGACCTGCCCGCACGGCGGCACCGTGACCATCCTGCCCGCCGGGCCGCCCGGGGCGCTGGTCCAGGGGATGCCGGTCGCGACCAGCGCCGGCCGGCTCGTGATCGCGGGCTGCGCCGTGACGCCGCCGTGCGCGACCGTGCAGTGGGCGAACGTGTCCTCCGTGCTCGTCAACGGCGCGCCGCTGCTGGTGCAGGCGCCGCCGCCGACCCCGCCGCCCGTGCCCGGCGGCGGGGTGTGCATCGGGTCGCCGACTCCCGCTCCTCCGCTGGTCCTTGCGATGCAGACCCTCGTCACGGGGCTGTGAGCCATGGACCCGGCCTTCCCCTTCCGCATCGACGGCCGCGGCCGCACCGCCGAGGCCGCCTACCCGGACCACGTGCGCGACATGATCGAGCAGCTCCTGTTCACCACCCCCGGCGAGCGCGTCAACCGCCCCGACTTCGGCTGCGGCCTGCTCGACCTCGTCTTCGAGCCCGACAGCGTCGAACTCGCCGCCGCCCTCCAGGTCTCCGCCGAGGGCGCCCTGCACCGCTGGCTCGGCGACGTCATCGTCGTCGACTCGCTCCGGGTGACGGCCGAGGAGAGCACCCTGCGCATCGAGCTGCGCTACCTGCTCATCGCCACCGGCGAGGTCCGCACCGACGTCCTCGAAGGGAGCGTGGCGCCGTGAGCGAGCGCAGCGAGCGAACCATCAAGAGGTGCCCATGGGTCACAGCCTCTGCCGAGCGTAGCGAGGTGGGGGCATGACCTGCTCCGACGAGCGGCGGCGCGCCAAGCTGCGCTCCTCCGACCTCAACGGCATCGACAGCGTGGACGTCCTCGACGACGCCCTCGTCGTCGTCCTCTTCGGCAAGGCGCCCGCGGGCCTCACGCCCGCCAACTTCCGCATCGACGGCGGCGAGCGGATCACCGGCATCACCGTCACGGCGGTGCGCCGGGAGGCCGACGCGGAACGGGAGTTGGCCGACCGGCTGGTCCTCGCCGTCGACCGGCCCGGCGATCTCTCCGCCTACCGTCTGAGCGTCGTCCGCGCCGACCCGCACGGCAGGCCGAGCACCGACCCATACCCCGGATTCGACCCCCGGCACGCGAGCGCCGCGTTCACCTTCCGGCCCGAATGCGCGACGCTCGACTGCGCCCCCGCCGACACCTGCGCGCCCGCGCACCCGCCCGCGCCCGAGATCGACTACCTCGCCAAGGACTACGCGAGCTTCCGCCAACTCCTGCTCGACCGGCTCTCGTTGACCATGCCCGCCTGGACCGAGCGGCACGTCCCCGACCTCGTCATCACCCTCGTCGAACTCCTCGCCTACGAGGCCGACCGCCTCGGCTACCGCCAGGACGCCGCCGCCACCGAGGCCTACCTCGACACCGCCCGCCACCGCGTCTCCGTGCGCCGCCACGCCCGGCTCGTCGACTACGCCATGCACGACGGCTGCGCCGCCCGCGCCTGGGTCTGCCTGGAGACCGACGAGGAACTCACCCTGCCCGCCGGGGACTTCCGCTTCCTCACGCTCGCCCCCACCGTCCTGCCCGAGCTCGGCCCCGCCCTGCTCGCCGCCGACCTCCAGCAGCGCCGCCACCTGCCGCCGTACCAGGTCTTCGAACCCGTCCACGCCGAACCCGTGCCGCTGCGCCCCGCCCACAACCTGATCCACGTGTGGACGTGGGGCGACGCCGAGTGCTGCCTCCCGGCCGGTGCCACCTCGGCCTCCCTCGCCGACGGTTCACCGGACCGCCGGGCCCTGTGCCTGCGCCCCGGCGACGTCCTGGTCTTCGAGGAGGTCCTCGGCGCCAGGACGGGCGCCCCCGCCGACGCCGACCGCACCCACCGCCAGGCCGTCCGCCTCGTCTCCGTCACCGAGGACCTCGACCGGCTCTACGACCAGCCCCTCCTGAACGTCACCTGGGCCCACGAGGACGCGCTGGCCTTCCCGCTCTGCGTCAGCGCGCGCGGCGGCCCCGACTGCACGGACCTGGAGGTCGGCGTCGCGCGCGGCAACACCGTGCTCGTCGAGCACGGCGCGAGCATCGACTGGTGCCGCCAGCCGGCGGAGCCGATCGACGTGCCGGTCGCGCCGGCGCAGGAACCCGGCTGTCCTTCGTGCTGCGCAGACGACACCGTCGGCCGGCCGGCCTACCCGCCGCTGCCCGTCCGCTTCTCCCCCGCGCTGCGCCTGCTCCCCGTGACGCAGAGCGCCCCCTTCCCCACCGACGCCGTCATCGCCGCCGCCCAGGCCGCGCGCCTCCTCGGCCTGCCCGACCGCGCCCGGCAGCGCCTCACCGCCATCTGGCACCGCCTGCCCCCGCACGACGGCACGCTCACTCCCGCCGAACGCGCCTATCTGGTCGTGCTGTTCGGCGAGGCCGTCCTCCAGCGCCTCGGTGCCGACGACCACCCGCGCGAGGCGCTGCGCACCCTGCTCGCCCGCTTCGACGACCTCCTCGCGGCCAAGCTCGCCCGCCTGCGCGAGCTCGTCCGCCGGGCGAGGGCCGGCCAGGTGCTCCGGCACGACGCCGAGGGCTGGGAGCTCGGGCAGAGCTGGGGCGAGGACGAGGCCGCGCACCTCCGCGAGGACGACCCCGCGTTCCGCGGCCCGGCCGCCCTTGCCACCACCCCCGACCCCCGCGCCGCGCTGCCCGCCGTCTGCCTCACCGACCAGGACGGCCACGACTGGCACCCCCGCCGTGACCTCCTCGACAGCGGCCCGGCGGACCGCGACTTCGTCGGCGAGACGGACGACGACGGCGTCCTGCTGCTGCGCTTCGGCGACGGCCTGAACGGCGCGGCGTTCCCCCTCGCCGACGCCCCAGGCGCGCAGTGCGCCGCCCGCTACCGCGTCGGCAACGGCACGCCCGGCAACGTCGGCCCCGAGGCGATCAGCCGGATCGTCCTCTGCGCCACCCACCAGCACGGCATCCGCGCAGTCCGCAACCCACTGCCCGCCGCCGGCGGCGTCGATCCCGAGCCCGTCGACGACGTCCGCCGCCTCGCGCCGGTCGTGCCGACCACCCGGCTCCTGCGCGCGATCACCGCGGACGACTACGCGGCGCTGGCCGCCGCCGTCCCGGGCGTCCGCCGGGCGGCGGCGGACCTCCGCTGGACGGGCAGCTGGTACGAGGCGCAGGTGGCCGTCGAGGCCTTCGGCACCGAGACGGCCCCCGACGCGCTGCTCGACGCCGTCCGGGCGGCGCTGTTCCGCTACCGCCGGATCGGCCACGACCTCGCGGAGTCCACCGCGACGCTCGTCCCGCTCGACGTCGCGCTCCACGTGCGGGTCGAGCCCGACCACGTCGCCGGGCACGTCCGCGCCGGGCTGCTGGCCGCCTTCGCCGCGCTCTTCGCCCCGGACGCGCTCGTCTTCGGCGACCCCGTCCGGGTCAGCCGGCTGGTCGCGGCGGCAGCGGCCGTCCCCGGCGTGCAGCACGCCGAAGTCACCCGCCTGCACCGCCTGTTCGCCGATCCGGCCGACCGCGGCGACGCGCTCACCAGCGGGGTGCTGCCGATCGGGCCGCTGGAGGTCGCGCAGCTCGACAACGACCCGTCCCGGCCCGAACACGGCCGCCTCGCGCTCGACTTGGAGGGCGGCCGATGACCTGCACGTCCGGCTCCTGCGCCGACACCTGCTGTACAGGCGTGGAGGCCGTCACGCCGACACCCGTCTTCAACCCGCCCGGGCAGCCCGCGCTCGCCTACCGCGCGGGCACCTACGCGACCTTCCGCGCGTCCATGCTCGCCCGGCTCTCCAGCCGCCGCGCCCTCGACCCGCTCACCACCCGCGAACCGGACGACCCCGCGATCGCCCTGCTCGACTGCTGGGCGGTGGTCGGCGAGGTGCTCACCTTCTACCAGGAGCGCATCGCCGACGAGGGCTACCTGCGCACCGCCACCGAGCCGGAGTCCCTCGACCACCTCGGCCTGCTCGCCGGCCACCGCCCCCGCCCGCCGCTCGGGTCGAGCACCCACCTCGCGTACACGCTCGACCCGGGGGCGCACACCCTCGTCCCGGCCGGGTCCGGGGTGAAGAGCCAAGCGGCGGCCGGGCAGCTGCCGCAGACCTTCGAGACGAGCGAGGACCTCGTCGCCCGCGCCGAGTGGAACACCCTCGCCGTCCGCCTCGCCGACCCGCCGGACATCACGCGCGAGAACATCGACTCGGCGCTCGTCACCTTCGCCGTGGACGGGACGACCGCCAACCTCCGCAAGGGGGACCGGCTGCTGTTCACGTTCGCCCCGACCGGCCTCGCCCCCGACGTCCACGCCCGGACGGTCGCCGAGTCCGCCGTCGACTTCACCGCCGGACGGACCGAGGTCACGCTCGTCTCCGCCACCACACCGCTCGGCGCGTTCACCGCCGCCGTCGCCGCCCTCGCCGACGCCGTGCGCACCGCCACCGGGGACGCCGTGACCCGTACCGACCCGGTGGCGGCACGCATCGTCAGCGACATCCTCACCCCGCTGGCGGCCCTGCTCCTGCCCACGCTCACCCCGGCCGGCGCCCTGTTCGAGGTCGCCCCCGAGCTCCAACGGCTCACGGAGGCCGTCGCGTTGGCGGCCCGCGGCGCGAGCTGCGCCCTCGCCGACTGGCTCGGGTCCGACTCCACCACCACCCCGAGCGCCGTCGCCACCGTCCGGAGCGACGGCGCCGCCCTGCTCGTCCTCGCCGCCCGACTGGCCCGCCGGACGGACCCCGAGCTCACCGGACTGCGCTCGCTCGCCCGCTCGCTGGTCTGCCCGGTGAGCTGCGAAGCCGACCCCACGGACGGCGGCGACGACTGCCCCGACCCCTACCAGGCCGTCGGGCTGGTCGCGTTGACGCCCGTCCTGCCGGCCCTGCGCCGCCCGCCGTCCCGCCCGCCGACGTCGGCGCGCGCCCTGGACACGTCCGTCCGGCAGCTGTTCCGGCCCGACGCGGACGCCCACCTGCGGCTGCTCGCCGCCGCCGACCCCCGGCTCAGCGGGCTGTACGACGCGTGGCGGCGCGAGCGGATCACCGACCCGCCGCCGCTCGCCGGGCTCGTGGTCCTGCGGGTCCGCGCCGCCGTCGCGCTGGCCCGGCGGAAGACGCCCGCCTCCGACAACCGCGTCGACCAGGTCCTCCTCGATTCCGTCCACGACACGGTCCTCCCCGGGCGCCCGGTCCTCGTCGGCACCGGCGACGGCACGGACACGCTCGTCCTCTTCCCCGACCGCGTCCTGCCCGCCCAGCTCGACGTGACCGACCCGAGCGGCCGGAAGATCGGTGAAGTCACCGTCACCATGCTGGAGTTCGACACCCCGGTCGAGGCGTCGAAGCTCGCCAGGGGCACCCCGCTGTGGGCCCAGGGCGAGCCGCTCACCCCCGTCGGCCCGCCGATCCCCGACGACGTCGGCGCCGCCGCGATCGACCTCGCCCAGTGCTACGACGGCCTCAAGCCCGGCCGCTGGATCGTCGTCTCCGGCGAACGCACCGACGTCCCGCACACCAGCGGCGTGCAGGCCGCCGAACTCGCCATGATCGCCGGCGTCGGCCAGCGGCTGGACCGGACGGTCGACGGCGAGCCGGTGCTCCAGCGCGGCCAGGGCCCGCAGACCCGCCTCCTGCTGGCCAACGACCTCGCCTACACCTACCGCCGGTCCAGCGTCACGGTCTTCGGCAACGTCGTCGCCGCCACCCAGGGCGAGACCCGCGACGACGTCCTCGGCAGCGGCGACGCGAGCGTGCCGGGCCAGGCGTTCCCGCTGCACTTCGTCTCCGACTCCACCCCGCTCACCTGGACCGCCGCCGACAACCCCCTCGGCGCGCAGAACTCCCTCACCCCCCGCGTCAACGGCGTCGCCTGGCACGAGACCCCCGCCCTCGCACTCAACGGCCCCAACGACCACGCCTACGAACTGCGCGGCGCCACCGTCGCGTTCGGCGACGGCGTGCACGGCGCCCGGCTCCCCACCGGCACGCAGAACGTCACCGCCCGCTACCGCACCGGCGCGGGCGCCTCCGGCAACCTCCCCGCCGGCAAGGTCAACCAGCTCGCCGCCCGCCCGCTCGGCGTCAGCGCCGTCACCAACCCGCTGCCCGCCACCGGCGGCGCCGACGGCGACGGCCCCGACGACGCGCGCACCGTCATTCCGCTGCGGCTGCGGGCGCTCGACCGGCTGGTGTCCGTCCAGGACTACGAGGACTTCACCCGGGCCCGGGCGGGCATCGGCAAGGCGAGCGCCGCCAAGCTCTTCGACGGCACCCGGGAGGTGGTGCACGTGACCGTCGCGGCGGTCGGGGACGCGCCGGTCGACCCGCTGTCCGACCTGTTCACCACGCTCGAACGCTCGCTGGTGGACTTCGGGGACATCGGCGTCCCGGTCCGGGTGGCCGCGCGGGAGCTGCGGCTGATCGTGCTGGACGCCGGCGTCAAGGTGCTGCCCGACTACGCGTGGGAGCTCGTGGAACCCGCCGTCCGGGCGGCGCTGGCGGCCCGGTTCGGCTTCGCCGCGCGGACGCTCGGGCGGCCCTCGTACCTGAGCGAGGCGATCGCGACGATCCAGGGCGTCGAGGGCGTGGACTACACGGACGTGCACGTCTTCGCGGACGTGCCCGGCGACGTCACCCCGATCCAACTGGCGCAGCTGGCCGACGGATTGACCACGGCCAGCGCCTGCCTCCCGGCACTGCCGGCCCACTTCGAGCAGATCCGGCACCGGATCGTCCGCGGCGACACGCTGACCACGGTCGCCCAGCGGTACGGCCTCGACCTCGCCGAACTCGCCGCGCTCAACCCGGCGTTGGACTCGCCGAAGCTCGACATCGGCCGCCACCTCACGGTGTACCGCGGCATCCGCCCCGCCCAACTCGCCGTCCTCCCGGCCGACGTCCCCGAGGCCCTCACCCTCCGGAGGCTCCCGTGATCGCCGACCGCCTGTACGACCTCCTCCCCGCCGTCGTCCGCACCCGGGACGCCGAACAGGGCTGGCCGCTCCGGGCGTTGATCGGCGTCATCCAGGAGCAGGCCGACGTCATCGAGGCCGACATCGACCAGCTCGCCGACGACTGGTTCATCGAGACCTGCCAGGCCTGGGTGGCCCCCTACCTCGGCGAGCTCGTCGGCTACCGCGTCCTGCCCGGCTCCGCCGAGGCCCTGACCACCCCGCCCGGCGGCACCCCCACCGAGGCCGCCCGCCGCCTCCTCGCCGCCGTCGCCGGCCGCCGCGACGTCGCCCACACCGTCGCCAACCGCCGCCGCAAGGGCACCCTCGCCCTCCTGGAGCAGCTCGCCGCCGACGTCGCCGCCTGGCCCGCGCACGCCGTCGAGTTCCGCACCCTCCTCGGCCTCACCCAGCCCGTCCGCCTCCTCGGCCGCGACCCCCGTGCCGACCGCCGCCGGCTCGCCCGCGGCCGCACGGCCGACCTCCACGCCGTCGACGAACTCGACCGCCTGGGCGGCCCGTTCGAGCGCACCGCCCGAACCGTCGACGTCCGCCGCATCGACTCGGCCCGCACCCAGGGCCGTTACAACATCCCCGAGGTCGGCCTGTTCCTCTGGCGGCTGCGCCCGTACCCCGTCACCCGCGCGCCCGCCCACTGCGACGACCGCGCCCGCACCCGCTTCACCTTCAGCGTGCTCGGCAACAGCGCGCCGCTGATCGTCAGCCCGGTCAACGCCCCCGGGGCGCGCCTCGCCGACGAGAGCGCCGTGCCCGCGTTCATCCGCCGCCGCGCCTTCGCCGAGCGCACCGCGCAGTTCTACGGCCCCGGCAAGAGCCTGTGCGTCTACGTCGGCGACGAGCCCGTGCCCCTGCACCGGATCGTGCCCGCCGACCTCACCGGCTGGCGCCACCACCCCGCCAACGACCAGGTCGCGGTCGACCCCGTCCTCGGCCGGATCGCCTTCCCCGCCCGCCACGCACCCACCGAGGGCGTGTGGGTGGACTACCACTACGGCTTCAGCGCCGACCTCGGCGGCGGCGAGTACGTCCGCCCGGTCGATCTGCGCCGCCCGCCCGCGTTCTACCCGGTCGGCAAGGGCCACCAGCTCACCGGCATCGACGCCGCGCTGCGCCGCTGGCAGGCCGACAAGGCCGCCGACCCGGGCGGCAGGCACGAGGCCGTCATCGAGATCACCGACAACGGGGACTACCTGGAGCACCTCGCCGTCACCCTCGACCCCGGCGACCGCCTCACCATCCGCGCCGCCCAGCGGACCCGGCCGCTCGTGCGCATCCTCGACTGGAGCAGCAACCGCCCCGACGCCCTGCACGTCATCGGCCCCGGCCCTGCGCCAGGTGGGAAGCCCCCGTGCATCACCTTCGACGGCCTCCTCATCGCCGGCCGCGGCCTGCGCGTCTCCGGCGGCGTCGGCGCGGTCACCGTCCGCCACTGCACGCTCGTGCCCGGCTGGTCGCTCGACCAGGAGTGCAACCCCGAGCACGTCGAGGAGGCGAGCGTCGAACTCGCCGACACCCCGGCCTGTCTGCGGATCGAGCACAGCATCCTGGGCCCGGTCGTCGTCAACGCCGACGAGGTCCACGCCGAGCCCAACCGCGTCTCGCTGCGCGACAGCGTCCTCGACGCCACCGCCCACGGCCTCGCGGCCCTGTCCGCCCCGGACCGCCGCCCGGCGCACGCCGTCGTCGACCTGCGCCGCACGACCGTCCTCGGCTCGGTCCTCACCCACGCCGTCGGCCTGGTCGAGAACACCATCGTCACGGGCTGCCTGCACGTCGACCACCGCCAGTCCGGCTGCGTCCGCTTCACCCGGCTCGGCCCCGGCTCCCGCACGCCCCGCCGGTTCCACTGCGTCGACGGCCCGCCCCTCCCCCGCTTCACCAGCACCCGCTACGGCACCCCCGGCTACGCCCAACTCGCCCAGGACTGCCCCGACGTGATCCGGCGCGGCGCCGACGACGGTTCCGAGATGGGCGCCTTCCACGACCTCTTCCAGCCCCAGCGCGAGGACAACCTGCGGCTGCGCCTGGCCGAGTACACCCCCGCCGGCTGCGACGCCGGCCTCGTGATCGTCACGTGACCGCCCCTTAGGAGCCCGTCCATGCAAGGCGACTTCTCCCGCACCACCTTCGACCCGGGCAAGCACTACTCCGCCGTCCTCACCCAGCAGGGCCGCGTCCAGCTCGACGCCGACCTGAACGAACAGGGCGCCCTCCTCCTGCACCAGCTGCGCACGACGATCGCCGACCTCCTCGGCCCCGCCGTCGCACCCGCCGTCGGCGGCGGCTTCGCGATCGACGCGGTCACGGGCAGGAAGCCCCAGGAGGACCTGAAGATCCCGGCGGGCCGGATGTACGTGGACGGCATCCTGGTCGAGAACGAGCTCGACACCACCTACTGGACCCAGCCGGACCTGCGCCTCGACCCGACCGACCCCACCGCCCAACTCCCCCAGGACAAGCCCTTCGTGGTGTACCTGCGGGTGTGGGAGCGGCTGATCACCTCCCTCCAGGACCCGGCGATCCGCGAGGTCGCCCTCGGCGACCCCGGACCGGACACGGCGGCCCGCGCGAAGACCGTCTGGCAGGTCGCCGCACTCCCGGTGGCCGCCGCCACGACCGCCGACGCGCTGACCGAGTTCGCCACCCGCCTCGCCGCCTTCCGCCCCACCGGGCAGCTGCGCGCCAGCGCCAAGCAGCCGCCGACCGTCTCCGAGGACCGCTGCGAACTGCCGCCGGACAGCCGGTTCCGCGGCCCGGAGAACCAGCTCTACCGCATCGAGGTGCACACCGGCGGCCCCGCCTGGCCCGCCACCACCGGCCCGAAGTCACGCCGCGGCTTCCTCCCCGGCGCCACCTTCAAGTGGTCCCGGGAGAACGCCTCCGTGGTGTTCCCGGTCACCGCCCTCCACGGCGCGGTCGCCACCGTCTCGGCACTCGGCCGGGACGGCAAGCTCGGCCTGGAGGTGGGCGACTGGGTCGAACTCGTCGACGACACCACCACCGGGCACGTCGCCGACGACACCGTCATCACCGACCCGCCCCGGCCCGCGCCCCGCCTGCGCCAGGTCCTCGCGATCGACGCCGTCGACCTCCTCGTCACCCTCGACCGGCAGGACGGCGACAACGACTGCGGCCTCGGCCCCCACCCGTTCCTGCGCCGCTGGGACCACCTCGCGGCGGCGGACGACGGCGCACTCCCCCTGGTCGAGAACACCTGGCTCGACCTGGAGGACGGGGTCCAGGTCCGGTTCCAGCCCGCCCCGGGCGCCAAGGCCGGCACCTACCGCCGAGGCGACCACTGGCTGGTCCCCGCCCGCACCGCCATCGGCGACGTCCTGTGGCCCCAAGGCGCCGACGGCCCCGCCGCCCAGGCCCCGACCGGCGTGCAGTACCACTACGCGCCGCTCGCCTACGTCAACGGCGCCACCATCGACGCGTCCCCCCGCAAGACCTTCCGCCCCCTGGGCAGTTGAGCCCTGCCGACCGGCAGTCCCGGACGCACCGGCGAGTGGGCCGGCAGCCGGTCGAGGGCTGTCGGCCCACTCACCGCACAGGGGCCTCGCGGCTCACAGGGCCTTGAGGGTCACAGGGCCATGAGGGTCACAGGGCCTTGAGGGTCACAGGGCCTTGAGGCCGCTCAGCAGGGCCGTGCCGACCGGGCTGCCGAATCCGGTGCAGGCGTCCCAGCCGGGCCCGGCATCGTAGGCGCCGTTGCTGCCCTGGGTGATGTCGCGCAGGATGCCGGTGGAGAGCTTCGTGTAGAGCAGCGGGTTGAGGAAGCCGACCGGTGCGCTGAGGCCCTCGTTGACGCGGCTGAGCAGCGCGGCCCAGAGCGGTGCGGCGGCGCTCGTCCCGCCGATCGGGTAGAGGCCCTGGCCGTCGACGGCCGGGATGACGACGCCGGTCACCAGGTCGGCGTCGGCGGCGACGTCCGGGACACCGCGGCCGGCGCTGTGCGGCGGGTTGGCCGAGTGCGGCACGTGGGCGCCGGACTGCCACGGCGGCACGGGGAACCAGCGGCTCACGCCGCCTCCCGTGGCGAACCCGGGGCCCTGGTCCCAGACCGTCTCGCTGGCGATGCCGCCCGTGTTCGCCACCAGGCTGGTGCCGCCGACACCGAGCACGTGCGGGCTGGACGCCGGGAAGTCGGCGTGGGCCTTCAGGTCGTTCGCGTCGTCCCTGGTGCCGTCGTCGCCGGAGGCGCAGCAGATGCTGATGTTGCGGGCGCCGGCCTGGGCGAAGGCCTGGTCGGCGGAGGTGATGGCCATCCGTGTCCACGCCGAGTTGGCGGAGTCCTCGGGGTTGCCGTAGCTGCAGGAGATCACGGTGGGCTTGTTGACGGTGTCGGTCACGATGGTGTGGATCGCGTCGACCCAGCCCTGCTCGGTGAAGACCGTGAAGTAGACGACGATCTTCGCCCCGGGGGCCAGGCCGCCGACCATCGCGAGGTCGAGCATGATCTCGGGCGTGCTGTCGGCCGGGTCGCTGCCGTCGTCGCTCCCGAGGTCGTTGCCGGGGCCGGCCACCACCACGTCGGTGATGTCCGGCATCGGGTTGCCGAGCACGTTCACGAAGTAGTTGCGCAGGGCGTCGAGGCTGTAGCCGCCGGAGGGCCGGCCGGGCTGGGTCATGCCGTTGAAGGCGAGCACGGCGATGCACTGGCCGGCGCCGGTGGTGCCCGCGGGGAACGAGTAGTGGCGGCCGAGCTCGGTCGGCAGGAAGGTGCCGGCCGGGATGCGGGCGCCGGCGACGGCCGGGATCGTCGTACGGGCGGCGGTGGCCTGGCGGGTGCGCAGGTCGGCGCCGATCGGGCGGTTGTCCAGGCCGAGGACGCCGGTGACGATCCCTTCGAGTTCGGCGGGTACGTGGACGGCGCCTTCGCGGCCGCGGTAGGTGTGCCACCGGCTGTCGCGGCCCTGGTAGCGGTAGCGGGCCAGGGTCACCTGGAACGCGTTCGAGATCTGTTCCACGGTGCCGGTCAGCTGCACGCTGCGGGCCGGCTCGTTGACCGTGCCGAGCGTCAGCCCGTGGTCGAGGGCGAAGGCCTTGACGGCGGTGATGTCGGCCGGGGCGGCCCGGTAGGCCCGGTCGACCTCGCCGTGGTCGGCGGGCTTGCGCTTGGCCGGTGGTGTGAGCGCGAATTCGAGGAGGTCGGGCGGGGCCGGCGCGGCCGGGTCGCGGCGCAAGTAGACGGTGACGGTGAGTGGTTCGGAGAGGTTGGCCGGGCCGACGACGCTCGCCCCGGCGCGCGGGGTGCGGTCACTGTCCGGGATGGGGAGGTACGGGCTGCGCGGCATGATCGCCTCCAGATGCTTCCACACGGAGCTCTGTACGTGTATCGCGCATATGTACTTTGTATACCCAGCTTCATCCTCGCCCGCATCAGGCGTCAAGCGTTCCCGCCAGGGAGTCCGGCCGGGATAGGCCGGATGTTTACCCCGTATCCCTACCGTGCATTCTCCCGCGCCGTGCCCCCGGTACAGGCCCCACAGGATCAGCGGAGCCGGGCGCGCGCGATCCCGTCGTCCGCGCCCGGGGCCGCCTGCACCGCCGCGTCCAGCAGGCGCCGCATCCCCGGAGAGGGGTTCACCCCCAACTCCCTTTGGAGCAACAGGCGGTAGGCGTGGTAGGTGTGGATCGCCTCGCTGTAGTTGCCCTCGGCGAGGTGGATCTCCAGCAGCAGCCGGTGCGGACTCTCCCGCAGGGGCTCGGCGCGCAGCGCGGCGTGGACGGCTTCGAGGGCGCCGCCGTAGTCGCCGGCGCGGAGGTCGCGCAGGGCGAGCTTCTCCATGGTGTGGAGGTAGAGCTGGCGCAGCCGTTCGCGCTCCAGCAGCACCCAGTCGTCGTACCAGCCGGGCAGGAGCTCGCGCGGGCCGCCGGCGAGCAGTACGCGCGGGTCGCCCGTCCCGGACTCTCCGATGCCGCCGAGCAGTTCGTCGACGTCGAGGCGCACCGAGGCGTGCAGCCGCAGCGTCTCGCCGGCGGCGGCGAGCACCGGGGCGGCGAGCACGGGCGCGCCGGACTGCTGGAGGCGCCACAGCGCCGTCCGCAGCCGGCCGGAGGCCTTGGCCTCGTCGGACTCCGGCCACAGCGTGCCGGCCACGAGGGCGCGGTGGGCCTCGCGGCGCAGGGCGACGAAGGCGAGGAGGCGTTGGAGCGTCCTGGTCAGGTGGACGGGTTTCGCCCCGCAGTCGAGCGCGAAGCCGTCGAGCAGCCTCAGCCGAGCGGAAACAGCCATACACCCGCCCCCTCATGCCCTCATGGATGTCCGCGTACGATCATGCCCCGCTGCGGCGCCCTCACCCCGAACGTCACGAATTCACCCTTTCGAGCGATTCCGTCACTCCGGGCTGACGTCGGGCCCGCGCCGGGCCCGCGCCTCGCCGTACGCGGCCAGGACCCCGAGGTAGCGGCGGCGGACGTCGTCCCGGTCGGTGGCCTCGGCCACCGACTCCTGGTTGAGGCGTTCGATCATCTCGGCCTGGGCGATGAGCACCCGGCACTGCTGCTCGGTCCTGGTCTCGGTCATGATCTCGGCGAGCGCGTCGAGCTGGCGGATCAGGACGGCCGGCATGCCGGGGGCGGCCTGGCGGATCTTCTCGAAGCTCCGCTGCACGAGCCGCTCGTAGCTGACGGGGACGGTCATCACCCGGATGTAGCCGTCCTCGTCCCGGTGGACGGGGTTCGGGCTCCAGTGGGCGGCGATCCGGCACAGGCCCTCGCCGAGCCAGTCGATGCAGGTCAGGGCCGTGAAGGTGTCGTTGACGGCGGTGGACAGCGCCCGGATGGCGATCTCCACGAGCTGGTCGACGGCGAAGGCGATGTCCTGGGCGAGGGTGCGGGTCGAGCCGGTGATGTGGGCGCGGGCGAAGCTGCGGGCCACCTCGGGCGCCGCCTCGGCGGGCCAGACGGTGGCGAGCTGGTGCCCCTGCACGAGGAAGTGCCCGGGCCGGTGGTCCAGCCGGATGACGGCGTCCAGTCCGGCCGCCATCCGCACGAGCGTGCGGTGCCGGACGAACTGGAGGTACCCGCTGGCGGGCGCCGGGACGGCGGCCCCCGAGGTGTCCAGCCGGACGTTCAGCTCCTCGACCGTCGGCCCCTTCGCCGCGACCCCCGCCGCCGGCCCCGGCCCGCCCGCACTCGCCTCGATGGCCTCGGACAGCTCCGTCGCGATGCTGGCGATCACCCGGGGCAGCTGGATCGACGTCGCGATGTGGTGGATGAAGAAGATCAGCACGGCGAGGTCCGCCATGACGAGCACCATGCACACGGTGATCGACAGGTGCGGCACGAAGTCCCCGTGCGTCCCGGGCCCGATGACGACGAGCGCGAGGATCGCGTACACGAACGTCCCGACGAAGGTCCCGAGGGTGAGCTGCGTGGTCCGGTCCCGGATGAAGGTGCGCAGCATGCGCGGCCCGAACTGGGTGGAGGCCAGCGTCAGCGTCACGATCATGATGGAGAACACCACGCCGACGACGGTGATCAGGGCGGCCGCGATGGCCGCGAGGATCTGCCGTGCCGCGTCCGCGGTCCCGCTGATCACCCAGGTGGGAAGCCCCAGGTCCCCCCGGTAGGCGGCCTTGTCCAGCGCGAGCGTGACCACGAACAGCACCCCGGCGAGGCCGACCTCCAGGATCGGCACGACCCACAGGTTCGTCCGCAGGGCCTCCCGCCGCCACTGCGCCTCCAGGTGGACGCCGCGGATCACCTCGCCCACCTCCCGACACCCGGCCCAGCGGAACATTTCCACCCTAAAGTGAACGGACCGGGAGCACAGCGCCGAGACCGCCCCGGAGCTCACGCCCCGGGCGGCCCGACCCGACCGTCCGCGTCAGCGGTACCAGGTCCGGATCACGGCGGCGATCTCGCGGATGTCGGCCTGCCCGTCCCGGATGCGGGCGGCGAGTTCGGCCGCGGACTTCGGTTCCACGGTGACGATCACGCCGGAGGCGCTCAGGTAGGCGGCGGCGACGACGGCCGCGAAGTGCTCGTTGGCGAACTCCAGCGGCGGGACCCGGATGAGCTGGTGCATGAGCGCGGCCGCGCGCTGGTGCGCGCCCGCGTAGACCGGCACCTCCATGACCTCGTCGACGTGGCGAGCCACAGCGGCGGCGAGGGTCCCGTAGTCGGTGACATCCGGATCCGCCGGGAGGAAATGGTGGGCGATGTCCAACAGCCACGCCCGGTCGATGCGCAGGATCACGCCGCGTCCGCCGTGCCGGGTCGGCGCGCAACGCTCTCGGGGTAGGGGCCGAACTCGGCCTCGAAGGCCGGCGCCCAGGCCTGGGAGAAGTGCGCGGCGGCGGTCAGGAAGCGCTCGCGCTGCTCGTCGGCCTCCTCCGCCAGAACCTTGCGGGCGTAGTCCGGCAGGCTCATCCCCGCCGCTTCCGCCCGCCGTTCGAGCGCTTCGTGGACCTGGTCGTCCAGCCGGACGTTCAGCTGCTTCATGCCGGACAGCGTAGCGATCCGTACAAGGCGCTACAAGCGGTGCGCCCGCTACGCCACGCGCCGGACGGCTCCCTCCCGGCGCGAACCGGGAGGGAGCTGTCGTCAGACAATGACACCTATCACTAGGGCAGTTGGCGCTTCAGGAGGAAGTTCCAGCGGTCACCGGAGTAGGGGTTCACGGGGGCGACCACCTCCCAGCCCTCCTTGCCCAGCTTCTCCAGGTCGCCGACGTTCTTGCCGCCGGGCTGGGCGATGGCCCAGCGGTACTCCCAGTGCGGGGTGGCCACCTGCGGCTTGGCCGTGGCCGCCGGGGTGGTGTCGGCGGTGGCCGCCACCGTGCCGGCCGCGGCGAGCAGCACGGTGGCCGCGGCGCCGATGGCGGCCCGGCCGAGGTAGCGGCGGGGCAGGCGGTTGACTGTTGCGTTCACGTGGTTCGGGGCTCCTAGGCGATGGTGATCGAGAAGGCGACCTGGGCCTTGGTGCCCGCGCTCGCGGTGACCAGGTCCGGCCCGGCGTGGCCCGCGGCGGTCAGCTGGGGAGCGGTGGCGTAGCCGTCCTGGTCGGTCGTGACGGCGGCGTCGTCCTTGCCGTCGGGGAACTTGAGACCGGGGCCGGGGGTGGAGAAGGCGATGGTCGCGCCCTTGACCGGCTTGCGGTCCTTGTCGACGGCCCGGACCTTGAGGCGCACCGGCACCTGCTGGCCACTGGGCACCTTCTGGTCGTCGCCGTCGACGGCCCACAGGCGTTCCACCTTGGCGGTGGTGGCGTCCACGCCGCCGGCACGGACGCTGGGGGCGGATGGGGCGGGCGCGGACTGGGCGGCCTGGCCGGCGGTGGCGGTCAGGACGACCCCGAGCACGGCGGTGGCCACGGCCGCCGCCGTGCGCTTGAGGGGCAGGCTCACGAGCGTTCCTCCTTTGAGGAGTCGGACGGGTCCGGGGTCAGCACGGCTTGAACGACTTCAGCGCGTCGTTGGGCTTGATGTGGTCTTCCTTGCCGAGGGACGCGAACTCGTGCGAGGCGCCCGTGAATCCGGCTCCCTCGTACCAGCAGTAGTGCACCGGGGAGTTGTTGACCCAGGACGAGACTCCCTCGCCCCCGGTGAAGGACCTGCCGTTGGTGAACTTGATCCGCTCGATGTTCTCGACCTGACTGCCGGGCAGGACGGCGATCGCGCCCCACGTGTAGTCGAAGCCGCCGTAGATGCAGAGCCACCCCGCCGGACACGGCGTCGCCTTGCTCTCCTTCATCTCCGGGTTCAGCAGGTGCACGCCGGGCGGGTTGGCGGTCTGCGGCCCGTCCGCGGCGGCTGCCGTTCCGCAGGTGAGTGCCGCGGCGCCGGCCAGGGCGAGGGCGGCCCTGGCCAGGCGGGCGCCCCGGCGGTTGACGGTCATGACGGTCATCTGGCTGGTCCTCACTTCGAGTCGGGCAGGGTCTCGGTCCACACGGCCTTGCCCTTGAGCGGCGCCTCCTCCATGACCGGTCCGATCCGCTGGTAACGCTGGGACTTCTTGTCGCAGTCCAGAATCCGCTCGTAGTAGCCGGTGACCTGCACGGTCTCGATGCCGACGTACCGGGTGTAGCCGACGCCGGGGCCGGCGACCAGCCGGATCTCGGTCTCCTTCTCCACCGAGTTGGTCTCGGCGAAGGCGAAGCCGTAGGAGGCGGAGAACTTGCTCTGCACGCTGGCCGAGAAGATCCCGAAGCTGGCGCTGGCCTCGGTGCTGATCTCGTAGCCGAGGTCGACCTTGTGGGAGAACTTCTTGGTCACCGACTCCTTGGTCTTGACCGTCTCGTCCAGCGGCTCGGGGCCCTTGCGGTTGTCGAGCGTGAACTTGTCGGCGATCTCGCGCTTGAACACCGGGTCGCCGACCGGCTCGAAGTGCCACTTGCCGTCGCACTCGACGGTGGGCTGCTGCGCGACTGCCGCCTGGGGCACCGCGAGCAGTGGGACGGAGGTGGCGAGCAGCGCGGCGGCGAGGGCGGCCGCGCGGGAGCGGTTCAGGAATTCCACGGCGTCCCCAGGAGCTTCATGTCGGTGGCCTTGTCGGTGCCGTCGGCGGTCCACCAGACCTGGGCGTTGGAGCCCTTCTGGATGTCGAAGTCGGCGTGGACGCTCTCCTTCGACTTGACCTGCCGCCACTCGATGTCGTTCATCCCCTTCATCGACGCGGCGCACTTCTTGAGGTCGGCCGAAGTACCCTTTCCGCCGTCGCAGTTGTAGACGACGAGCGACAGGTCGCGGTACGCGCGGCCGGTGTTGGTGAAGGTCAGCCGGCCGCCCGCGGCGGTCGGGCACCACGTGACGGTGCCGCCGGTGACCTGCATGTCAGACCCCGCCGCACCGGTGCAGGCCGGTTCGGCGGTCGGGGTCTGGGCGCCGACCGCCGGGGCGCCGGCCGAGATGGCGAAGACGGCTGCGGCTCCGGCCGCCGCGGCGATGATGCGGCCGCGGCGGGCGGGCGCGGGTGGTGAGTGGAACACGGTCCTCCCAAGTCACAAGTGATCCCCGGAACTTGGCTCCCGGGGTCGAGCACCGTGCCTAAGTGGGAGGAGCTGCTCGGAGTAACGGATGATCACCCTCCCGGTGATCATCGGACGAACCGATGTTCCCGTCGATCTTGGCCGACCTGCCGCTTTGTGATCTTCGTCGAATGCGCGTCCGAGACCTTGGAGTCGTCTCCGTCGGACCACTCACCCCCCGACCTCCGCCAGCCGTCGCCGGAGGTAGCGCCGCTCGGCCGCGCTCGCCGTCAGGCCGAGCGCCTCGCGGTACGCCGCCGCGGCCTCCGGCCGGCGGCCCAGCCGGCGCAGGAGGTCGGCCCGCGTCGCCGGCAGCAGGTGGTACCCGGCCAGCCGGGGGTCCTCGGCCAGCCGCCCCACCAGGTCGAGGCCGACCGCCGGGCCCTCGGCCATCGCCCGCGCCACGGCCTGGTTCAGCGCGACCACCGGCGAGGACGTGAGCTCCGCGAGCAGCCCGTACAGCCGTGCGATCAGCGCCCAGTCGGTGTCCGCGGCCGTGGGGGCGGTCGCGTGGCAGGCGGCGATCGCCGCCTGGAGCTGGTAGAAGCCCGGCCGGGCGGCCCGGCGCGCGGCCGTGTCGAGGACGGCGCAGCCCTCCGCCACCGACGCGGCGTCCCACCGACGGCGGTCCTGTTCCTCCAGCGGCACGAGCTCCCCGGCCGCGTTGACCCGGCCCGCGCGGCGGGCGTCGTGCAGCAGCATGAGCGCGAGCAGGGCGAGGGTCTCCGGCTCGTCGGGCATGAGTGCGGACAGCAGGCGGGCCAGCCGGATCGCCTCGGCGCAGAGGCCGGTGCGGATCAGTTCGGCGCCCTCGGTCGCGCTGTAGCCCTCGTTGAACAGCAGGTACAGGACGGCGAGGACGCCGGCGGTGCGCTCGGGCAGGAGGGGGCCGGGCGGCACCCGGTACGGGATGCCGGCGTCGCGGATCTTGGCCTTGGCGCGGACGAGCCGTTTGGCCATGGTCTGCTCGGAGACCAGGAAGGCGCGGGCGATCTCGGCGGTCGTCAGCCCGGCGAGGGTGCGCAGGGTGAGCGCGACGCGGGCCTCCAGGGGCAGCGCCGGGTGGCAGCAGGTGAAGATCAGCCGCAGCCGGTCGTCGGCGATGCCGCTCTCGTCCGCCTCGTCCGCGCCGCCGCCATCCACCGGGGCCGGCCCGGGGTCCGGGTCCATGGCGACCTCCCGGAGTTTGGCGGCCTCGGTGCGGGCGCGGCGCAGCCGGTCGACGGCCCGGTTGCGGGCCGTCGTGATCAGCCAGGCGCGCGGGTTGTCGGGGACGCCGTCGCGGCCCCAGCGCTCCAGCGCCTTGGTGAAGGCGTCCTGGGCGCACTCCTCGGCGAGGTCCCAGTCCCCGGTCCAGCGGATCAGGACGGCGACGATGCGGCCCCACTCGGAGCGGAAGGTCTCGGCGACGGCGTCCGCCGCGCGGTCGGTCAGCGCTCCCAGATCGGTCTCACCTCGATCGTCCCGTGCCGGGCACCGGGGATCTTGGAGGCGATCTCGATCGCCTCGTCGAGGTCCCGGGCGTCGACCATGTAGTAGCCGCCGACCTGCTCCTTCGTCTCCGCGAAGGGGCCGTCGGCCACCAGCACGTCGCCGTCGCGCACGCGGACGGTGGTGGCGTCGGCGGTCGGCCGCAGGCGCTCGCCGCCGAGGAGGACGCCGCGGCGGCCCATCTCCTCGCCGAAGGCGGTGTACTCGGCGAGCATCGCCGCGCCCTCGTCGGGGCCGAGGGCGCCGATGGCGTTCTCGTCGGTGCAGATGATCAGCAGGTATCGCATGTCGTCCTCCTCGCAACAGTCCCTGGACCGAGTGGACCGGAGTCCCGAAATCGGTCGGTCACAGATGGGACGAACGGGACGAAGCCGGATGGACCACTCCATCCTCCGACGTCACCGCGCACCCGGCCATCGCTGTCCTCCGGACGCGTTCCCGTTCGTCCCACCCGTGCAAGCCACCCACCCCGAGGAGGTGCGTCCCGATGACCACCGCCACCGCACAAGCCGCCCCCGCGCGGCCGGCCCGGCAGGCCTGGACCCTGGTCCTCGCCTCGCTGGGCGTCTTCATGACCGCCCTCGACACCCTCGTCGTCACGACCGCCCTGCCCGCGCTGCGGATCTCCCTGCACGGCGGCCTGTCCGACCTGGAGTGGACGGTCAACGCCTACAACCTGTGCTTCGCCTGCGCGCTGCTCACCGGCGCCGCGCTGGGCGACAGATTCGGCCGGCGGCGGATGTACGCCGTCGGGCTGGCCGTGTTCACGGCGGCCTCGGCCGCGGCCGCGCTCTCCCCGACGGTCGGCGCGCTGATCGCCGCCCGGGCCGTGCAGGGCGCGGGTGCGGCGCTGGTGATGCCGCTGACGCTCACCCTGATCAGCGCGGCGTTCCCGGCCGGGAAGCGCGGCATGGCGATCGGCCTGTGGGGCGGCATCGCCGGGCTGGCGGTGGCGGCCGGTCCGGTGGTCGGCGGCGCGGTCGTGCAGGGGATCAGCTGGCACTGGATCTTCTGGCTGAACGTGCCGATCGGCCTCGCCCTGATCCCGCTCGCGGCGACCCGCCTGCGCGAGAGCTTCGGTCCGCGGCCGCGCCTGGACGTACCCGGGTTGCTGCTCGCCGGGGCCGGGTTCTTCGGCCTCACGTGGGGGCTGGTCCGTTCGAACACCGTCGGCTGGGCGAGCGGCGAGGTGCTCGGGTCGCTGCTCGCGGGCGCGGCCGTCGTCGGCGCGTTCCTGTGGTGGGAGCGGCGGGCCCCGGCGCCGATGCTGCCGCTCGCGATGTTCCGGCGCCGCAGCTTCTCCGCGGCCAACGGCGTGAGCTTCTTCCTCTACGCGGGCCTGTTCGGCGCGCTGTTCCTGATGGCGCAGTTCTTCCAGACGGCGCAGGGCCTCACCCCGATGCAGGCGGGCCTGCGCCTGCTCGCCTGGACGGCGGCGCCGGTGGTGGTCGCGCCGCTCGCCGGACGGCTGGCCGACCGCTACGGGAACCGGCCGTTCATCGTCCTCGGCCTGCTGCTCCAGGCCGGCGGGCTCGCCTGGGTCGCCGGGATCGCCCAGCCGGCCTCCGGCTTCGCCGCGCTGGGCGTCGCCCTGGCGATCGCCGGGACCGGCACCTCCCTGGTGTTCCCGACCGTGGCCAACGCCGTCGTCGAGTCGGTCGACGACCGGGACGTCGGCATGGCGGCCGGCGCCAACAGCGCGATGCGCGAGCTCGGCGGCGTCTTCGGCGTGGCCGTCCTGGCCTCCGTCTTCGCCCGCCCCGGCGCGTACTCCTCGCCCGCCGTGTTCGTCGACGGCTTCACCACGGCGCTGTGGGTGGGCGTCGGATTCTCCGCCGTCGGCGTCCTGGTCGGCCTGTTCGGCCTCAAGGGCAAGGCCCCCGCGCCTACTCGGCGTGGATCACCGACAGCGCGTGTTCCCGCGCGCCCGTACTCAGCATCGCGTTGAGCTCGTCGAACAGGGCGCCGGCGCTGACCCCGTTCCAGCCCGGGGGGAGCAGCGAGAGCGGCAGGCCGGGGTCCCGGTACGGGAGGCGACGCCACTGGGTGAGCATCGGGACGTAGACCCGGAAGGCCTCCAGCGGGGTGACGCCGGAGGTCTTCACCCGGTCCAGGACCGGGCGGTGGCGGGCGAGGAACTCTGCGTACAGCTCGGCGAGTTCGTCGAGGTCCCACCAGCTGCGCACCTTGGAGCGCAGGTCGCCGAAGGCGTAGTGCTCGCCGCTGAAGATGTCGACGTAGGCGGCGAGCCCGCGGCGCTCCAGGGTGCGGCGGGTCTCGGCGGCGAGGTTGCCCGGCGCCACCCAGACGCCGGGCGCCGCGGTGCCGAGGCCGAGCCGGGTGAGGCTGGTGCGCAGCTCGTGGCGCTTCTGGCGCTCGGACTCGGGGACGGAGAAGACGACGACGATCCAGCCGTCCTCGGGCACGGCGCGCACGCGCTCGAAGATGCGGGCGTCGCCCTCGGCGAGCGTCTCCAGCACCGACGGGACGAGCGCGTACCCGGCGGCGCCCCCGTGCCGCCCGCTCTCCAGGACGCCACGCCGCTTGAGGCGGGAGATGGACGAGCGGACGGCGGGCGGCTCGACGCCGAGGTCGCCCATCAGGCGGACCACCGACGCGACGGAGAGCCAGTTCTCCTCACCGCGCGCGTACAGGCCGAAGGTGGTCGTGATCAGGGGGCCGTGCCGCGCGTCGCGGCCGGCCGCGGGGGACTCCTCGTGCCCGGC
This sequence comes from Kitasatospora sp. NPDC057936, assembly GCF_042887525.1. Classification (NCBI taxonomy): domain Bacteria; kingdom Bacillati; phylum Actinomycetota; class Actinomycetes; order Kitasatosporales; family Streptomycetaceae; genus Kitasatospora; species Kitasatospora sp. NPDC057936. Next base: position 3,112 of record NZ_JBHVPD010000077.1, on the reverse strand, counting down.
CGTCACAGGTGCGCTCTCCTCGTCTCGGGCCGGCATCGTGGATCAAGCCCGGTGTTGATCAAGCTCGGCCGCGGGCAGCCTATCGCCTCTGCGGGTCATCACATCAGCGACGTCCGCACGACCCGGTTGCGCAGCTCGCCGAGCCCGTCGACGCGCGTGACGACGACGTCCCCGTCGCGCAGGAAGACCTGCGGGTCGCGGGCGCTGCCGATGCCGCTCGGGGTGCCGGTGAGCAGGACGTCGCCGGCGCGCAGCGTCATCCCCAGGCTCAGCTCGGCGATCAACCGGGCGATCGGGAAGGCCATCCGGGCGCTGGTGGCGTCCTGGCGCGGCTCGCCGTTGACCTCGCAGCGCACGCGCAGGGCGCCCGGGTCGGGCACCTCGTCGGCGGTGGTGAGCCAGGGGCCGAGGGGCATGGTGGCGTCGATGCTCTTGCCCTTGAGCCACTGGCCGCCGTGGGCGCGCTGGAGGTCGCGCTGGGAGACGTCGTTGGCGACGAGGTAGCCGAAGACGTGGCCGAGGGCCTCGGACTCCGGGATCGACCGGCCGTCGCGGCCGATGACGAGGGCGATCTCGGCCTCGTAGTCCCACTGGGCGGAGAGTTCCGGGTCGTAGGCGATGTCGTCGGCCGGGCCGATGACGGTGTCCGGGCCCTTGGTGAAGAAGGTGGGCCGGTCGGGCCGCCCGGCCGGGTCCTGGCCGCCGCGCTTGCCGCGGGACTCCTCGAAGTGGTCCCAGTAGTTCCACCCGGTGCACAGGATGTCGCGGTTGAAGTGCTGCAACGGCGACTCCAGTCGGACGTCCGCGAGCGCGACGACCGGCGCGTGCGCCACCGCGGCCCGCGCCGCCGCCAGGCCCTCCGGCCCGCCGCGCACGAGGACGTCGACCGTGCCGAGCCACTCGGGCAGCAGGGCCAGGGCCTTCGCGTCCTCGTCGACGGCCCCTGCGCGCGGCCGGCCGTCGACCGTCAGGGCTGCGAGCTTCATCGTTGCGGTACCTCCGTTGCGACCGTCAGGGAAGATCGATCCACCGTGCACTCGTCACGGCGCCCGGTTCAGGTGCCCGATTCACGGCGATCCACTCGCGCTGCCCGATGCGCGGTGCTCCACCCCCGCAGATCGGCTCACGCCGCGGGCCGCACCAGCCGCTCGTCCGGGATCACCGCGACCCCGAGGATCTCGATCAGCGCCTCCGGCTGCCACAGCGCGGTGCAGCCGATGCCCGCCATCGCCGGGTAGACCGGGCCGGCCAGTTCGCGCCAGACCTCGCCGATCTCCTTGCCGTGCGCCTGGTAGTCGGGGATGTCGGTCAGGTAGATCGTCACGCTGACCAGGTCCTGCGGCTCGCCGCCCGCCTCGCGCAGGGTGGCGAGGACGTTGCCGAATGCCTGCCGGAACTGCTCCACGATGCCGCCCGGCACGATCCGCATGCCGGCGTCGAGGGCGGTCTGTCCGCCGAGGTGGAGGATGTTGCCGGCCAGCGTCCCGTGCGAGTAACCGCTCGGTTTCGGCAGGGAGCTCGGGTTGACGGGCACCGGCGTCATGCGGCCTCCATCGTGTGTCGGGGCGAGATGTATTGACACTAGATGACGGTCGTGAAAAAAACGAGATACCGATCCCGAGAAACGGAGCCGTCCGCATGGAGCCCGATCTCAGCAAGTACCAACTCGACGGCGACAATTCGATGTACCGCCTCCCGAGCGGTCTGGTCGCCCCCGTCGTCACGCGCCGCGGCATGGAGGACCCGGGCACCGCCGACTCCGGCGGCGCCGTGCGGATCTCGGGCGTGAGCATCCAGCACACCCCCGCCCGCCGGCTCTGGTTCGGCCAGGTCAGCAACGAGCCCGGCTACCGCTCGGTGACCCACCACCACGGCGAGGCCGAGACCGGCGGCTACGTCCTGGAGGGCCGCGGCCGCATCTACTTCGGCGAACGGTTCGAGGACTACGTCGACATGGAGCAGGGCGACTGGGTCTTCGTGCCCCCGTTCATGCCCCACATCGAGTGCAACCTCTCGCGCACCGAGCGCCTCGTGTGGATGACCACCCGCACGCCCGAGAACATCGTCGTCAACCTGCCGGACGTGGCCGACGACGACCTGCGCGACTGGACGGACCGCTGATGGCCGCCGATCCCACCTCCGAGGCCTTCACCTCGGCCGTCACCCTCAAGCCCGCCGAGCCCGAGCACTTCGACCTCGCCTTCACCGCCACCACCCAGCCCTGTCCGTGGCCCAAGGCCTACGGCGGCGACCTCGTCGCCCAGGCCGCCGCCGCCGCGATGCGCTCGTTGACGGACGGCAAGTCGCTGCACTCGATGCACGGTTACTTCCTGCGCCCGGCCGACATCGGCGCCGACGTCCGCTACGAGGTGGAGGTCCTGCGCGACGGCCGCGGCTACAGCACCCGCCAGGTGCGCGGCTACCAGAACGGCAAGCCGCTGTACGTCTGCCTGGCCAACTTCGCGGCCGGCGAGCCCGGTGGCACCTTCGCCGCCGGCTTCGACGGCTCGCTGCCCGCCCCCGAGGACCTGCCGAGCTCCGCCGCCTACCTCGCCGACCGCACCGGCGGCACGATGACCGACGCGTCCAAGGCCTACTGGTCCGGCGGCCGCAGCTTCGACATGCGCCACGTGCCGGGCCCCGTCTACCTCACCGTCGAGGGCGAGCGGACCCCCCACCAGGCCGTCTGGATCAAGCCGTTCGACCACCTGCGGCCCGTCGAGGGCCTCACCGACGCGCAGCGCGACCAGGCCGCCCTCGCCTACGTCTGCGACTACACGATCCTGGAGCCCGTCCTGCGCGTGCTCGACCTCGCGTGGGCGCGGCCCGGGCTGGTGACGGCGAGCCTCGACCACGCCATGTGGTTCCACCGGCCGGGACCGGTGGACGACTGGCTGCTGTACGTGCAGGAGGCGGTCGCCGCCGACAGCGGACGCGGGCTCGGCACGGGCAGGTTCTTCACCCGCGACCACCGCCACCTCGCCACCGTCGCCCAGGAGGGCATGATCCGCACCACCTGATCGTGCCTGTCTTCGAACCCCCGCCTGCGTGGCGGCGTCTGGGCACGCACCTCGCCGCGTTGTCGTCGGTCGCCGATGTCCCCCAGCCTGAC
>NZ_JBHVPD010000076.1:44933-51454 GCF_042887525.1 Kitasatospora sp. NPDC057936 | reverse complement strand
GCCGGATCCTCCACCAGCCCGTCCGTGTACAGGGCGACCACCGACCCGGCCGCCAGGCGCAGCTCGCTGACCGGGTACTCCGCGACGTCCTCCACCCCCAGCAGCGGCCCGCCCGCCAGGTCCAGCACCTCCGCCGACCCGCCGGGCCGGCGCAGCAGCGGCGGCAGGTGCCCGGCGCGGGCGATCCGGACGGTGCCGTCGGCCGGGGTGAGCCGCACCAGGCAGCAGCTGGCGAGCAGCCCGGGATCGAGGTCGAGGAGCAGCCGGTTGGTGCGGGCGAGGACGCGGTCGGGCATGTCGCCGCCACTGGCGAAGGCGCGGACGGCGCTGCGCAGCTGGCCCATGGTGGCGGCGGCGGCGACGCTGTGGCCCTCGACGTCGCCGATGACGAGGGTGAGGTCGCCGCCGGTGACGATCGCGTCGTACCAGTCGCCGCCGATCTCCATGCCCTGGGTGCCGGGCAGGTAGCGGGCGGCGGTGCGCACGCCGGGGACGTCGGGCAGCCGGTGCGGCAGCAGGGCCTGCTGGAGGCCGCGGGCGAGGGCGAACTCGGCGTCGTAGAGGCGGGCGCGTTCCAGGGCCTGGGCGATGAAGCCGCCGAGGGCGGTGAGCAGGCCGCGTTCCTCGGTGGTGAAGGGGCGGGGCCGGTCGAAGCCGAGGATGCAGCTGCCGACGGGGTGGCCGGAGGCGATGAGCGGCAGGAAGGCCCAGGCGCCCATCTCGTCGAGGGCGATGCCGGGGTAGGCGGCGGAGAGCTCGTGGACGTCCTCGAAGAAGATCGGGGTGCCGGTGCTGAGCGTCTCGGCGCCGGGGACGCGGGCGCTGATGGGGGTGCCCTCGAAGCGGTCGAGGAACCCGTCGGGGTAGCCGGCCTGGGAGACGAGGTGGAGGCGCTTGTCGCGGACGGCGTAGATGGCGAGCTCCTGGCCGCCGAAGGCCGGGAGGATCTGCTCGGAGACGGCCCGGCAGACGTCGGCGACGCTGGCCGCCTCGGTGAGGGCGCTGGCGAGCTGGAGCAGGTGGTAGGTGTCGCCGAGGCCGGGGCGGACGCCGCGCGGTGGTGCCGGGGGCGCGCCGGCCGTGCCGGGCGGGGCCTCGGCGGCGACGACCCGGCCGGTGACGCCGTGCGCGTCCGGGTAGAGGGAGAAGGCCAGCCAGCCGCCCGGCGGGCGGGTGGCGAGGAATGCGGTGGGCTGCTGGGAGAGCATCGCGGCCCGGTAGCGGTTCTCGTAGAAGGGGTCGGCGAGCCAGGGCATGGCCTCCCAGGGGAGGCGGCCGATCAGTTCCTCGCGCACCGCGCCGAGCAGTGGTTCGACGCCGCGGTTGGCGTAGGTGATGCGGCCGTCGGGGTCGAGCGAGAAGACGCCCTCGCGCAGCCGCTCGACGGCCGCCGCGGCGGCGCTGAGGGTGCGGGTGTCCAGGACGGCGCCGACGAGGTGGGTGCCGTACTCGTCGATGGCCTTCGGCACGCGCGCCCACAGCTCCACGGGGTACGGGCGGCCGTCGCGGCCGAGCACGCGCACCCGGGCGGCCAGGACCTCGCCGTGTTCGAGGGCGAGCTTGGCGGCGGCCCGGAACTCGGGCAGGTCGCCGGGGGCGATCCGGGCGGTGAGCGAGGTGACGCGGCCGTCGAACTCGCCGGGCGCGAAGCCGAAGATCTCCCGGAACTGCTCGTCGGCGGCGAGCGCGCCGGTGACGGTGTTCCAGTCGAACAGGCCCACCCGGGTGGTCGGCACGGACGGCGCGGGCAGCTCCACCACCGGGCTGTCCCCGTTCGGCTCGACGGCCCGCCCGGCCGCCTCCAGCCCGGCGAGCCCGGCCGCCAGGCGCTCGGCGACCGACCGCAGCCGGTGCGGCGCGCCCGGCGGCACCCCGTCGTCGGAGGCCGCCCACAGCACGCTGAGCACGCCGAACCGGTCCTCGCCCGCCGTCACCGGCACGCACGCGGAGGCGAAGTCGTACGGCATGCCGACCGCGAGCTGCGGGAAGCGCCGCATGGTGTCCTCGCTGTCGGCGAGGGTGATCGTCCGCCCGGTGCGGAAGCTGACCGCCACCGGCAGCGGCCCGGCCGCCGCGACCCGCCGGAACGGGCTCATGATCGACAGCGGCACCCCGGCGATCGTGCACAGCACCAGCGACCGCCGGTCCCGCGAGCGCAGGTGCACCATCGCCCCGTACGCCCCCGTCCCGCCGAGCACCGCCCGGACGGCGTCCGCCAGCAGGGCGTCCCGTTCGTGCGCCGCCCCGGCGGCGGCATCGGGCTCGCGGGGACGGTGCGGCCCGTTCGGACCGCCGGGCTCACCCTGGCGCATGCTCTTTTGCTACGCCGGGCCCCGAACGCTGTCAAGGCGAGCCCCACCCGGCCCACCGGCCCCGCGCGCCCTGCCCGTCACTGCCGGTGGCCACCGATCTGCGGGAGCCGTTGCCGTCCCGGGTCTCTCTGTTACGCCTCCGGGACACATATATACGAACCGGTTCTCCGGATCGGGGCGTCCTCTGGGCTGATCGGGCGCACGACCGGGTGGCGTCCGCGGAACGTAGGGGTGGACCATGCGGGTTGGCAAGGGAGTGGCGGTCGCGGCGACGGTGCTGGCGCTGGGGCTCGGGGCGGCGGCGTGCAACGACGACGCGGCGTCGACGGCCGCGGCGCCGACAGCGGCGGCAACGGCCGCGGCGACGGGAGGTGCCACCACCCCGGCGCCGTCCAAGAGCGCCCCCGCTCCCGCGTCCCCCGGCAAGGCCTCCACCCGCTGCCACACCGCCGACCTCAAGGCCGACGTCCAACTGCAGCCGGACTTCCCCGGGTCCGCGATGGTGCTGCTCACCAACAAGGGCTCCCGCACCTGCACGGTGAACGGCTACCTCGGCTACGGCGGCCTCGGCGCGGACAACAGCCCGATCGTGACCGGCAGTTCGCGCGTCGCCCACCCCGGGGCGCCGGTCGAGGCCGACCTCAAGCCGGGCGCCACGGCCTTCTCCGGCCTCAAATGGGCGTCCTGCGACAAGGCCGACCCGAAGTGCAAGGTCCTGGCCGGCATCACCGTCACCCCTCCGGACGAGACCACCCAGCTCACCGCGAACGTCATCGGCGCCGACGGCAAGCCGGTCACCCAACTGACCGTCTCCGCCGCCGGTTTCACGGTCGGCACGCTCCAACCCTCCAACCAGGGCGTGGTCTTCGCCTCCTGATGCGAGGCGGACGGACCGGGCACACCTACCCGACGCACTGACCGGAGGTGCACCCGCCCACCAGCTCAAGGGTGTACGTGATGACCGTCTGCCCCTCCGAACAGCTGCTGCCGTAGCAGTAGTCGAGCTGGTGCCGGCCTTCGCCCTCCTGGAGGGGATCGACGGTCCGGGTGCCCACGGCCACCCGGTCGTCGCCGGAGACGTAGTCGTAGTCCCACAGGTCCGCCGTGACGACGAACACCTTGCCGGTGGCACCGTTCGTCGGGAACAGCTTCTCGTCCCACATCTTCCACCGGTTCGCCGACGCGATGTCGAGGGGACCGTTGGGCACCCAGACCGCGTCCGAACGGGACCGGCTCCACAAGTACTGGTCGTCGAAGACCACGTCCCCGTAGAGCTCGCCGCCGCCGGAGTCGCCGCCGTTGCGGACGTCGATGCCGTTGATCGTCATCCGCCAGACCTCGGTGCCGCAGCCGTCCGCCGCGGTGGCGGAGCCGGCGGGCGTCAGCGCCAGCCCCAGGGCCAGGGCGCCCGCCGCGAGGACGGAACGTGAAGTGGGCACGGGCACTCCTCGGGTTCAGCCGAACTGGAAGCGGACCGGGAGGTGGTCCGACTGGCCGGCGCTGCGCCGCGCGTCGGTGAAGACCGCGCGGAGGACCAGCCGGGTCAGGAGGGCGGCGGCGACCACCGCGTAGTCGATCACCGCGTTGCTCTGGGGACGGGTGACCTCGCTCGGCGCGACCTCGCTCGTCCGGGAACCGGCGGTGGCCCAGCCGTTCGGGATCCGGTTCCAGTCCCCGGCGGCGACCCACGGGTACGGCCCGGCCCCCGCGACGGCGCACTCGACGGCCTGCACGATGCGCGGGCCGTCCCAGCCGCCGCGTCCGCCGCCGCCCGTCTGCGGCTGGGCCGAGGCGTGCACGGTGAACACCCAGGCGTCGATGCCCTGGGGCAGGATGCCGAGCGCGGGCCGGACGGAGGCGTTCGCGGGGTCCTGGGCGACGAGGACGTCCCGGGCGCGGCGCGCCTCCGGCACGACCAGCGCCATGTTGACGCGACCGCCGTTGGGGTCGGTCTCCGTCCAGTAGATGAAGTAGTCGCGGCCCCGGCTGCTACTGCCGACGCGCCAGCGGAACTCCCGCACGGTGTACCCGTTCCGGTTCCACGTGCGCTCCGGCGTGGTCCCGGCGGCCGGGGGCCGGCCGGCCTCCTGGAGGGCGACGACGTCGGAGTTCTGAGCCAGCGGCGCGACGTCCTGGGTCCACTTGCACTCCCCGCCGGCCGTCGAGCCCTGCATGTTCCAGGTCTCCACCGTGAAGGGCGGCAGCGCCCTGGTGGAGCGGACGACGGACCGGGACGACGAGGCGGCGGGAAGCGGTTCGGTGCGCGCCTGCGCGAAGGCCGCCCCGGCCGGCCCTGCGGCGACCGTCACGCACACGCTCACGACGAGGGCCCAGCGACGGGCAAGGGGGAACGCCATCGACTCCGCGGCCCTCTCCGGGAGCCGGCGCTCCCACGGGGACGACCGTAGAACGGACGGCGGGAGCGGACACCCGGGGAGGGCCACAGGTGTGACACCGGGCCGCGGCCTCGGAGCGGGCCGGACGGTGAGCCGCAGTCACCTGCGTGACCGACGGCCGCCGAGCGGAAGGCGTTCGGTCGCCGCCCCGGCGGAGGAGGCCGCTACCGCTCGATCTCCCGCTTGAGGATCTTGCCGGTCGGCCCCTTCGGCAGGGCCTCGACGATCCGCACCTCGCGCGGGTACTTGTAGGGCGCGACGCGCTCCTTGACGAAGGCGCGCAGTTCGTCCGGTTCGGCGGCGGACCCCGGCTTGAGGGCTACCACGGCGGCGACCTCCTCGCCGAGGACCGGGTGCGGGACGCCGATCACGGCCGCCTCCGCGACGGCCGGGTGCTCGTAGAGGACCTCCTCGACCTCCCGCGGGTAGACGTTGAAGCCGGCGCGGATGATCAGGTCCTTCATGCGGTCCACGATCCGGAAGTGGCCGTCGGGGTCCCTGACGCCCACGTCGCCGGTGCGCAGCCAGCCGTCCGGGATCGCGGCGGCGGTGGCCTCGGGGTTCCGCCAGTACCCCTTCATCAGGTTGTGCCCGCGGATGGCGACCTCCCCCGGCTGCCCGTCGGGCAGCTCACGGCCGTGCTCGTCGACGATCCGCAGCTCGACGCCCTCGATCGGTGTGCCGACGGTGCCGGGCCTGCGGGGCCGGTCGGGGTGGTTGAAGCAGGCGACGGGGGAGGTCTCGGACAGCCCGTAGCCCTCCAGGACGGTGCAGGCGAAGGTCTCCTCGAACGCGCGCAGGACCTCGACCGGCAGGGCCGCGCCGCCCGAGATGCAGACCCGCAGCGACTCGGCACGCGTGCGGTCGTCGGCGGCCGCGCCGGAGGCGGCGAGCAGTGCGCTGTACATGGTGGGCACGCCGAGGAACGCGGTGACGCCGTCCCGCTCGATGATCTCCAGTGCCCTTGCGGCGTCGAAGCGCGGCAGCAGGGTCGTGCAGGCGCCGGCGGCGACGGCGCAGTCCAGTCCGACCATCTGGCCGAAGGCGTGGAACAGCGGCAGACCGCCGAAGACCACGTCGCGCTCGGTCAGTTGGAGGATGGTTCCGCGGGTGACCTCGACATTGCGGGCGATGCCGTGGTGCGTGAGCTCGGCGCCCTTGGGCCGGCCGGTTGTCCCGGAGGTGTAGAGGATCACGGCGGTGTCGGACGGCTCGCGCTCGACCAACTCCAGCTCGGGGTCTTCGAGTCGACCGCCGCCGGGGAGCCCGTCCGCGCCGACCGTCAGGGCCGTCACCCCGGCCGCCCGCGCGCCGGTCAGCGCCTCGTCGGCGCCGTCCCGCCAGGCCAGCAGCAGGGCCGCATCCGCGTCGGCGAGGTGGTACTCGACCTCGCGCGCCCGCAGCAGCGGGTTGAGCGGCACGACGACCGCGCCGGCCCACAGGATCCCGAAGTACAGCACGGCGAAGACCGGGACGTTGGGCACCAGCAGGCCGACCCGGTCCCCGGGCCGCACGCCGGCACGGCGCAGGAGGGCGGCCGTCCGGGCCGCGGCGTCCGCGAGTCCGCCGTAGTCGAGGACGGCGTCGTCGAGCCGCACGGCCGGGCGGCGGGGGAAGCGGGCGGCCGAATCGGCGAGGATCGCGGCGAGGTTGACCCCGGGACGGCTCACGTGCGGCTCCTTCGAAGCCCTCGGCAGGCGGCCGCGCCGCTGTCCGAGGCGCGCTTCGAGCTACCGTGGCCGCCCCGCCACCCGTTGTCAACAGATCGTCCCGGCCCCGTCACCCACGGGAACGACGGACGCCCGGACCGCGC
>NZ_JBHVPD010000076.1:8322-44923 GCF_042887525.1 Kitasatospora sp. NPDC057936 | reverse complement strand
CCCCAGCCCGGTGCCCCCTTACCACCACCGGGCCCCCCCCCCCCCCCGTTAAACCACACACCCCCCCGCCCCCCACCCCCCGTCCACCCCCGGCCGCCCGGACCGCGCGAGCGGTCCGGGCGCCGGTGGCCGACGGGGCCGGCCGAGTGCCGATCAGTCGGTCAGTCGGTCAGGAGCGGCATCAACGCGGCTTCTTGAAGCCGAGCGTCGTCGCGTCCTTCTTGGTGTAGATGGTGCCGTCCGTGTCCTTGCCGAAGTCGCCGACCTTGGCGGCCATGGGCGGGGTGTAACGCCGGGGCAGCTGCTGGTTCTTGGTCACGGTGCTCTCCAATGCGTCGAGAACGAGGCCTGGAACGGCCTCGCTCCATTGGGCCGCCGCCGCGCCATGGTGTCCACACGGATGATCCGTCTCCGGCCATTGCGAGTCGACCACGAATCGATCCCGGGTTCGAAAAGGTGAACTGTAAACAAAATCCCGGCCGATCCACTCGGCTTGAGTCCTGTGCATGACAGGCAGTCGATATGACCGGAGGGGCCCGAGTGAAGCGTGATACTCCCCTTTTCTTCACATCATCACGCCGGAACTACCCCAGGATCGTTGTCATGGAAATGGCGCAAACGAAGGGGAGGTCGACTCGGCCCGGTTGTGCGGCAATTCCGACTGGTGCACCGTTCTCAGGCGAAGCACCGGCGGGGCGTGTTTCCGCCGCGATACCTGGGGGTGAGGCAGGTGCAGTCGCTCAACGACCACCTCGTGGTCTTTCCGGATTCCCCGGGCGGTGCCCGGGCGTACCGTCAGATCGGCGGCGAAGCACCTCGACTGGTGGCCCACGCCTCCGGCCGGCCGTGGCTCGCCGGCTCCTGGGCCCCGGAGGACCTGGTGGTGGCGACCGCGGGCCCCGTCAGCGTGGCCGTGTTCGGGCCGAGCCCGGTCGCACCGGACCGGCTCCAGGCGCTGCTCCCGTCCGTACGCGACCTGCCGGACCTCGACGCGCTGGCCCGCGCCCTGCCCGGCAACACCCACGTGGTGGCCTCCGTCCACGGGCGCGTGCGGTTCCAGGGCACCGTCACCGGGACCCGCAGCGTGTTCACCGCCGGCCTCGACGGCGTGCCGGTCGCCTGCGACCGGGCCGACGTGCTGGCCGAACTCACCGGCGCGGAACCGGACGAGGACCTGCTCGCGACGACCGTGACGTACGGCATGCTCTTCTCCCCGCTGAGCGAGCGCAGTTGGTGGCGCGGCGTGGAGCAGGTGGCCCCGGACTGCTGCCTCGTCATCCCCGGCGAGGGCCCGGCCCAGCCGGTGCGCTGGTGGCAGCCGCCGGAGCCGGACCTCCCGCTCGCCCGGGGCGCCACCGTGGTGCGCGACAAGCTGCGCGAAGCCGTGGCCCTGCGGCTGCCCGGCCGGGGCAGGCTCTCCGCCGACCTGTCGGGCGGCATGGACTCCACCTCCCTGTGCTTCCTCGCCGCCGAGCACGCGCCCGAACTCCTCACCTTCTGCTGGACCGGCGGCAGCGCGATCAACGACGACCCCCTGTACGCCGGCCGGGCCGCAGAGCTGCTCACCCGCGCCGAGCACCTGACCGTCCCGGACACCGACGCCCCGCCGGTGTTCTCCCCTCCCTACTGGGCGACCGACACGGAGGCCCCGCGGGCCACCAGCCGGGGGATGAACGCGATCCGCTACGGCATCCGGCACCTGGTCGACCACGGCGCCACCCGGCACCTGGCCGGCCACGGCGCGGACGAGCTGTTCACCGGAGGCGCCGCCTACCTGCACACGCTCGCCCGCCGGCACCCGGTGACGGCCTGGCGGCAGCTGCGCGCCCACCAGGCCCTGAACCGCTGGCCGTTGCTGCCCAGCCTCGCCGGGCTGGTGCGCGGCGGAGACCTCGGCGGGTGGTGGCGGCAGAGCGCCGACGACCTCGCCCGCACCTCGCCGCTCCCCCGGACCCCGTCCCTCGGCTGGGGCGAGCGGATCCCGGCCACCCCGTGGGCGACCGGCGACGCGGTGCGGGCCACCCAGGCCGTCTTCCGCCGCGTGGCGGACCAGGCCTCCCCGCTCGCGCAGGACCGGGGCCAGCACGAAGCCCTCACCGCCCTGCGCAGCGCCGGTCCCGTGCTCCGGCTGATCCACCGCGAATACGCCGCCGAAGGGCTCGCACTGGAACTGCCCTACCTGGACGACCGGGTGGTCGAGGCCGTGCTGTCGATCGTCCCCCACGAGCGCTACAGCCCCTGGCGGTTCAAGCCGGTGCTGGCCACCGCGATGCAGGGGCTCGTGCCCGACCTGATCCTCGACCGGACGACCAAGGGCGACTGCGAGGAGCCCGTCGACCGCGCCCTGCAGGACCACGTCCCCGACCTGCTCGACCTGTTCGCGGACTCGCACCTGGCGCGCCGCGGCCTGGTCGACGTCGACCGGCTGCGCACCACGCTCGTCACGCCGCCGCGCACCGCCGACGTCTGGTCCGCCCAACTGGAGGCGACGATCGGCGCCGAACTGTGGCTGCGGGAGATCGAGTCCCGCCCCGCCGTCAAGCCGGCCCTCGCCGGCCTCCGTGCCACCGAACGTGAGGAAACCCCGTGACCAGTCCGCCCTGCGCACTCCAGCCCCGCACCCGGCTGCCCCTGCACCGGCGGCTGCTCCCGCTCGCCGCCGTCGCCGTCGCCCGCCCGCTGGCCGGACTGCAGCCCCGGTACCTGCGCCCGGTCCTCACGGCGCTGAGCACCGGCGCCCGTCCCGGCACCGCCGCCCAGGCGTCCGCGGCCCGCGCCGCGGTCGTCGCCGTCAGCCTGCGCTGCGCCGTCCACAACTGCCTGCAACGGTCGATCGCCACGGCCGTGCTCTGCCGGTTCGGCGGCGCCTGGCCCACCTGGCAGGCCGGCGTGCGCACCACGCCGTTCGCCGCCCACGCCTGGGTCGAGGCGGAGGGCCGGGTCATCGACGAGCCCTACCCCGACGGCTACTTCCGGCCGCTGGTCACCGTCGCCCCCAAACAGCGGTCGCGGCCCTCCCAGCCTTCGCCGCCCTCGCAGCCCGCACGCACTGCGTGACCACCCCGCGCACCCCCGTCCGGAGGGACCCATGACGCTCCGCCTGACCACCCACACCGTGTCCACCGACACGCACGACGGCGCCGTGCTGCTGAACGAGCGCACCGGGCACTACTGGCAGCTCAACCAGACCGGCGCGTACGCCCTGCAACGCCTGCTGAACGGCCACACCGTGGACCAGGTCGCCGACGAGTTCGTGGCCCACTTCGGCATCGCACCGGCCGAGGCGCGGCAGGACCTCACCGCGATGACCGAACGGCTCCGCTCCTCCGGGCTGGTGGAGGCCGCCTGACCCCCTCGGGCCGCCACCTCGAATGGAGCCGCACACACGATGCTTCGCCAGCTGTGGACCCTGACCCGGGGCCAGCGCCGCGCCCTCGGCGCCGCCCTGCTCCTCACCCTGACCGCCGCCGCCGTGGGCGTCGGGCAGCCCCTGGCGGCCAAGGGCGTGGTCGACGCGCTCACCGCGCACCGGCCGCTCCTGCTGCCCGTCACCGTCCTCGTCGTGCTGCTGCTCGCCCAGGCACTCATCGGCGCCGTCGCGACCTTCCTCCTGGAACGCACCGGCGAGCGGTTCGTCCTCGGCATGCGGACCGGACTGGTCTCGCACCTGCTGCGGGTCCGCATGGCGGCCTTCGACCGCCTGCGCGTCGGCGACCTCATGGCGCGCGCCTCGACCGACGTGGTCGTCCTGCGCGAGGCGCTGACGCACGTCTCCGTGCAGATCGCCACCAACCTGTGCGTCGCGCTGGGCAGCGTCGCGGCGATGTTCGTGCTGGACCCGGTGCTGATGCTGCTCATCCTCGGCGTGCTGCTCGCGTGCGGCCTGGTGATCAACCGGCTGTCGGCGGAGATCGGCCGCTCCTCGACGCAGGTGCAGACCGCCGTCGGCGCGATCTCGGCCGGGCTGGAGCGGGCCCTGTCCGCCCTGCGGACCGTCCGGGCCAACCGCGCCGAACGACGGGAGATCGACCGCCTCGGCACCCTCGCGCACGAGGCCTACCACGCGGCGGTGCGCGGCGCCCGGCTCACGGCCGTCATCGCCCCCACCGCCCAACTGGCCATCAACGCCGCCTTCGTCCTGGTCCTGCTGCTCGGTGCGGCCCGCGTCGACCAAGGGGCCCTCTCGCTCGGCGCCCTCGTGGCCATGCTGCTGTACGCGACCCAGCTCACCGGGCCCGTCACGGAACTGATGGAGGGCGTGGCCTCGGTGCACCGCGCCAGGGGCTCCGCCGAACGCGTCCAGGAGGTCTACGAGCTCCCCACCGAGGACGCCACCGGCTCGCACTCCGTCTCCCAACAGCCGACCACCGCGCCATCGTTGGAGATCAGCGACCTGCGCTTCGGCTACGACCCCGACGCACCCGTCCTCCAGGGGCTCTCCCTCACCGTCCCCCGGAACGCGCTCGTCGCCCTGGTCGGCCCGTCCGGAGCCGGCAAGTCCACCACCTTCGCGCTGATCAACCGCTTCTACGACCCGTGGAGCGGCGGCATCCGCCTCGACGGCCACCCGGCGGACGAACTCGGCCTCCACGAGTGGCGCTCACGGATCGGCTGGGTCGAACAGGACTGCCCGGTCCTGCACGGCACCCTGCGCGACAACCTCTGCTACGCCGCCCCGGACGCCACCGACGACAGGCTGTGGGAGGTCCTCCACCTCGTCAACCTCGCCGCCAAGGTGCGCGCCCTGCCCGCCGGACTCGACACCGAAGCCGGCGAACACGGCGCCCGTCTCTCCAGCGGCGAACGCCAGCGCATCGCCATCGCCCGAGCCGTCCTGGCCCGCCCCGCCCTCCTCCTCCTGGACGAGCCCACCGCCCACCTCGACCCCGCCAACGAGGCCGCCCTGACCGTCAACCTGCACGACCTCCGCAAGGAGTGCGCCCTCCTCGTCATCGCCCACCGCATGTCCACGATCGAGTCGGCCGACACCGTCGTCATGCTCTCCAACGGCACCACCACCGCCACCGGCCCCTACCCCGATCTCCTCCGCACCCACCCCGGCTTCCAACGCCTCTGCGGCCTCTGACCCCCGCGGATCACAGCGCAGGTCACAGCGAGGACAGGTCGATCTCCACCGGGTACGGCGCCGTCGCCTTGACCAGGCCGGTGAAGACCTCACCCGCCCGGTAGCACCGGCTCGCCGGGTCGAGGACGTACGTGTGGACGATCGGGACGACGCCCACGGCCTGCTCGATCCGCCAGTAGAACGGGATGCCGGCCGTGGCGTACTGGTCCAGCTTGACCACCCGGTCGGTGGTCTCCGAGCCCGGCGACACGACCTCGGCGAGCAGCAGCACGTCCGCCGGTCTGGTCGGCGACTCGTCGATCGTCTCCGCGCGGTAGACCACGACGTCCGGGCGGCGGTTGTTGAGCGGCACGTCCTGGAGGCGGACGTCGAAGTCCGTGTCGGCGTTCCACTCGCTCCCCCCGGCCGCGTCCAGCGCGTTCGCCAGCAGCCGGGCCAGGCGGTTGTGCCGCTTGGAAGCGACGGGGCGAACGAGGACCGTGCCGTCGACGATCTCGATGCCCGCGCACTTGGCCGCGCACCAGGAGTCGTACTGCTCGCTGGTGACCCGCGGGCCCGCTTCCCTCATGCGCCACAGCCTAGGCTTCCGGCCCCTCGGAACCGGACGGTTCGAGGGCTGTTCGATATCCTCCCGGTGATCGGCAGCGCGATGGCTGCCCCAGGGGGAATGGGTGGCCAGGATGCGGTCGTCGTCGTCCGAGCGCGAGGTTCCGGGGGCGGCGTGGCAGTGGGACGGGGAGGACGGCGGCGACGCGGGCGGGGCGCTCGGGGACGTCGTCGGCGGGGGCGGCGACGGGCCGCGGATGAGCCGGCGCGGGCTGCTGGTCGGGGCCGGGGTGCTGGCCGCCGGCGGGGCCGCGTGGGCGTTCGGCCGCTCCCGGGAGGAGCGGCCGGCCCCGCGACCGGCACCGCCGGCCCCGGTCGCCGTCTCGGGGCCGACGCCGGTGTGGACGTACCGCGGGCCCGAGGCCATGACGCCCGAGCGGCTCACCACCCGGCCGAACCGGCCGCTGTACGTCACCAGCGCCGGCCTCCAGCTGCTCGACCCGGCGACCGGCTCGCCGACCCGGCTGCTGCGCCTCGCGCCCCCGGAGCGGCAGTTCGGCGACGATGCGA
Organism: Kitasatospora sp. NPDC057936; assembly: GCF_042887525.1. NCBI lineage: Bacteria > Bacillati > Actinomycetota > Actinomycetes > Kitasatosporales > Streptomycetaceae > Kitasatospora > Kitasatospora sp. NPDC057936. Next base: position 38,721 of record NZ_JBHVPD010000076.1, on the reverse strand, counting down.
CCGCCGCCCGCGTGGTGATCAGCGGCGACCGCGTGTTCACCACCTCCCAGGGCCACATCGACGGCCGCCACCTCGCCGACCCCGCCGCCGACCTCACCGTCGCCCTGCCGGAGGCCGTCACCGACGACGTCGTCCTCGCCGGCTGCGACGGCACGGCCCTCTACGGGACGGCCTACGCCCTGCCCACCCGGAACGACAAGGTCCCGGCGCAGAAGGCGTTCGCGGTGCGCATCACGGACAGCACGCTGCTGTGGTCCTCCCCCGCCGACCTCGGCGAGCGGCTGCTCGCCCCCTCGGCCGGCCCTACCGGCCCCACCGGCACCATCGCCTCCGTCCGCACCCGCGAGGGCCGCACCGAGCTGGTCGTCCGGGACGCCGCGACCGGACGGCAGCGCTGGACGGCTCCGGGCAACGAGAACCTCCGCTGGTGCGCGATCGGACAGCGCGCCGTCCACGTCCCCGACGGCACCGGCGGCCTGCGCGCCCTCGACCTCGCCACCGGCGCCGAACTCTGGACGCTGCCGCCCGCCCGGGGCGAGAACTGGCGGGCGATGCCCCCGCTGACCGCGGGCGCCGCGGTCTTCCTCCCGCGCGACAACGGCGTGGTCACCGCGCACACCGAGGCCGGCCCGGACGCGCTCTGGTCGCTCCGGCTGCCGTTCCTGCTGGATGCCCGCAGTCATCCGATGCTGGTCAACGACGTCCTCTACGTCCCCGGCCCGGCCGGCGGCGGCGTGTGCGCGGTCGACGCCGCGACGGGCCGCCTGCTCTGGACCTTCCGGGACTCCGGCCCCGGCAAGGACGTCTGGTCACTCGCCGCCGACGGCAACTGTCTGTACGCGGGCCACGACGACGTCCTGCACGCCCTCCCGCTGGCCACGGTCTAGGAGGCCCCGGTGCGGGTCCGCCCGATCTCCCCCGACCTGCTCGCCGAGCACCTCGCCGAGCGGATCTCCGCGCTGCCCGGCGCCGGGCAGCGGTGGCTGCGGGTCGCCGTCGACGGCGCGCCCGCCGCCCGCCCCGGGGACCTCGCCGACACCCTGGTCGAGCCGCTGCGGCTGCGCGGCCGCCCCGCCCTGCGGGTGGCGGCGGACGGCTTCCTGCGCCCGGCGTCGATCCGCCTGGAGTACGGCAAGCGGGACGCGGACGCCTTCCACGACCTCTGGCTCGACGACGGCGCGCTGGCGCGCGAGGTGCTCGACCCGCTGGAGCCGGGCGGCACCGGCCGCGTCCTGCCGTCCCTGTGGGATCCGGTGACGGACCGCGCCACCCGTGCCCCGTACAGCCAACTGCCGCCCGGCGGCGTGCTGTTGCTCGACGGCGCGCTGCTGCTCGGCCGCTGGCTGCCGCTGGAGCTGACCGTCCACCTCGCCCTCACCCCGGCCGCGCTCGCCCGCCGCACGCGCGAGGACGAACGGTGGACGCTGCCCGCCTTCGCCCGCTACGAGGCCGAGACCGTGCCGTCCGAGGCCGCCGACGTCGTCGTCCGCGTCGACGACCCGCGCCACCCGGCCCTGGTCGAACGCGACTGAGCCCCCCCCCGGGGGGGGTGGCCTCAGCGCCGCCCCGCCGTGCGCGGCCCGGCGCCGCGGACCTCCGGCGCGGGCCCGCGCTGGCAGTACGGGCACCAGTACGCCACCCGGTCCTGCGGCGGAGTGCCCTGGCGGGCGGTCAGGACGAGGGTGCCGCAGCGGGGGCAGGGGCGGCCCGCCCGGCCGTAGACCCAGTGCTGGTGGCCGCGCCGGGTGTCGCCGGTGGTGACGTGGCCGGGGCGCAGCTTGTTGGCGTCGAGGAGTTCGCGGGCCCGCCCGACGAGCCGGCCGGGGTCGCGCAGTTCGCCGACCGGGGTCCAGGGGGTGACGCCGGCGAGGTAGCTGAGTTCGTTGGCGTAGACGTTGCCGATGCCGGCGAGGTTGCGCTGGTCGAGGAGGGCCTCGGCGAGCGGGCGGGCGGGGTGGGCGAGCAGGCGGCGGAGGGCCTCGACCGGGTCCCAGTCGGCGCCGAGGAGGTCGGGGCCGAGGTGGCCGACGGCGCGTTCCTCGTCGGCGGTGCGCAGCAGTTCGACGACGGGCAGCCGGTAGCCGACGGCGGTGCCGCGTTCGGTGGCGAGGACGGCGCGGATCTGCCAGGCGGGGCCGCCGGCCCAGCGCTCGCCGGGGCGGTAGGTCTCCCAGCGGCCGTCCATGCGCAGGTGGGTGTGGAGGGTGAGGCCGCCTTCGAGGCGGGTGAGGAGGTGCTTGCCGCGCGGGGCGACCTCCAGGACCCAGCGGCCGGCGAGCGCGGCGGTGGCGTGGGCGGGGACGCGCAGGTCGGCGGCGGTGAGCTGCACGCCGGCGAGCGTGTCGCGCAGCCGGGCCGCCGCGCGGTAGACGGAGTCACCTTCTGGCATGACTCCATCCTGCCCCGCGCGGCGGCCCGGTGCGGCTGGTGCCGCGGCAGTGACGTCACTCGCCGGGGAAGGCCACCTGTCCCTCCCGGACGACCACGATCGGACAGGGCGCGTGCTCGGTGAGGTGCCGGCTGACGGAGCCGAGCAGCACGCCCGAGAAGCCGCCGAGGCCGCGGCTGCCGACGACGAGGAGCGCGGCGCCGTGGGCCGCCTGGAGCAGTGCGCCGGCGGCGTTGCCCGGCATGACGCTCTGGTTGACCGGGACGCCGGGGGCGTCCCCGGCCACCTTGGCGACGGACTCGGCGAGGGTCCGCCCGGCGAGGTCCTCGGGGTTGAACCCGTCGGGCGCTCCCGCGCCGCCCCAGCCGTAGAACGCGGGGTACTCCCAGGCGGTGATCGCGTGGACGCTGCCGCCGACGGCCCGCGCGTAGTCGAGGGCCCACTGCAGGGCCTGCTCGGAGGCGGGCGATCCGTCCACGCCGACGACGGTCCGGGGCATGGTGGTCATGGCACTGCTCCTTTCGGGTGAGTCGATCCGTTGGTCATCTCCGGTACGCGGTCCACGAGTTGGCCATCCGCTGGACCTGGCCCGGGGTGAACTGGGTCATGCAGGAGTCGTAGCTGTAGTCCATGAAGTTGTGGATCGGGTCGAGGACCGTCGTGGAGCAGGTGTGCCGCCCCTCGGGGCAGCCGTAGCCGGGGCTGCGCTCGGGCGGGGTGTCGTCGACGTAGTCGCCGGGGGGCAGGCAGCCGCCCTGGAAGGTGTGGAAGAGGCCGAGCCAGTGGCCGGTCTCGTGGGTGGCGGTGTTGCCCTCGTTGTAGTCGGTGGCGGAGCCGCCGGGCAGGGAGGCGTCGAGCACGACGACGCCGTCGTCGGCCGGGTCGGAGCGGTAGGCGTCGGGGAAGGTCGCCCAGCCGAGCAGGGACTGGCCGAGGTTGGCGGTGTAGAGGTTGAGGGTGCCGGCGCCGCCCTTGCGCAGTTGCTTCTTCATGTCGCGCTCGGCGCGGGAGCCGGGCGTCATGCCCGTGTACCAGCCGGCCTTGTCGGTGTAGTCGGTGCCGGCGAGCGCGAACTGGAAGCCGGACGGGGTGTTGCCGTCGCCCTGGCCGCCGTAGGTGGCGTTGAGGTGGTCGATCTGGGCGGCGACGGTGGCGTCGGAGAGGCGGCCGGCGTCGCCGGAGTGGATCACGTGGACGTAGACCGGGATCGTCGTCGCGGTGTCGCCGAAGGCGTGCGCGTTGACGTGTCCGGAGAGGCGCGAGCGGAGGTCGTCGTCCATGGCCCGGGCCCGGGCGGGGGTGACGGAGTTCGGGTCCTGCCCGCTCTCGCCCGTGGCGGGTCGGCGGGCGGCGGCGTCCGTACCGTCGCACACGGCGGCGGGGGCGGCGGCGGCCACCGGGACGGCGTGCCGGGCGGGGGCCCCGAGCTGGCCGAGGCCGGCCGCCGCGACGAGCGCGGCGGCACAGGGGAACAGGCGGAGGGCACGCGAGCGCACCCGGGAGGAACGGCGCATCTGCGCTCCTGGCGGGGTGGATTGACGGGGCGTCGGCTGCGACGGCCGGTGCGGCCGCGCGCGGACTCGCCGAGACTACGACGCCACGAAGTCGATCTCCCGCAGGGCGCGCGCGGCGGCCCGGTCGAGTACCACGGCCGACGCACACCCGGCCGGCGGCTCCCCCGAGCCGGCGAGGGCGCCGTACAGGCGGCGGGCGGCGGCCCGGTGCCGCGCGAAGGCGTAGCGGGAGACGGTCCGCCCGCGGAGCCGCTGGCCGTCGAGCGCGCTGTCGGCGTCGGCGTCGAGGAGCAGCAGGTGCACGCGTCGCCCCTGCCGTCCGGCGGCGGTGGTCAGCCAGGACCGCACCCAGGGCAGTGCGCCGCAGTCGTGCACGGCGAGCGGCCCTCCGTCGAGCACGGCCCGGCGCAGCCGCCGGTAGTGGGCGAGCCGGACGAGCGGGCGGTACACGGCGTACGGGACGAAGGCGGGCAGGCGGGCCGCGTACTCCTCGCGGACCTGCTGGGAGTCGACCAGCGCGGCGCGGATGCTGTGCCGCATGAGGGTGCTCTTGCCGCTGCCCGGCAGGCCGGAGACGACCAGGAGGTCGCCCGCCGGGTAGTGCAGCGCCGCCGGGGCGGGGGCGCAGCGCAGGTCGTGCAGCCCGTGCGGGCGCAGCGCCCCGGGGGCGCGCCGAGGCGGCGGCACCGGGGGCGCCGCCGCCTCCACCGTTCGCGTCCTGGTCACCTGGCCTCCCCTTGCCGTTCCTCCCCCTGGAGCATCGCGTATGACCAAGACGGAGTAAAGAGGCGTGGTCAGGCCGGGTGCCGGGCGGACGGTCAGCCCAGTTGCGGGGCGACGGCGCCCGCGATGAGCTCCAGGTGGTCGAGGTCGTGCAGGTCGAGTATCTGGAGGTAGATCCGCTGCGTGCCGACGGCGGCGTACCGGCCGATCTTCTCCGCGACCTCCGCCGGGGTGCCGGCCAGGCCGTTCTCCTTCAGCTCGCCGACCTCCCGGCCGATGGCGGCGGCCCGCCGGGCCACCTCGGCGTCGTCGCGGCCGACGCAGGCGACCAGCGCCGCCGAGTACACGAGGTCGTCGGCCCCGCGGCCCGCCTGCTCGACGGCGGTGCGCACCCGGCCGAACTGCGCCGCGGTGTCCTCGACCGAGGCGAACGGCAGGTTGAACTCGTCCGCGAAGCGCGCGGCCAGCGCCGGGGTGCGCTTCGGGCCGTGGCCGCCGACCAGCACCGGGACGCGCTCCTGCGCGGGCTTGGGCAGCGCGGGCGAGTCGGTGAGGGTGTAGTACTCGCCGGCGAAGTCGAAGGTGTCGCCGGGCTTGGTGTTCCACAGCCCGGTGATGATCGCCAGCTGCTCCTCCAGCCGCCCGAACTTCTCCTTCGGGAACGGAATGCCGTAGGCGCGGTGCTCGGCCTCGTACCAGCCGGCGCCGAGGCCCAACTCGACCCGGCCGCCGCTCATCGCGTCGACCTGGGCGACCTGGATCGCGGTGACGCCGGGCAGCCGGAAGGTGGCGGCGGTCATCAGCGTGCCCAGGCGGATGGTGCGGGTGTCGCGGGCGAGGCCGGCCAGGGTGATCCAGGCGTCGGTGGGGCCGGGCAGGCCGTCCACCCCGCCCATCCTCAGGTAGTGGTCGGAGCGGAAGAAGGCGCTGAACGCGCCCAGGTCCTCGGCGGTGCGGGCGACCGCCAGCAGCGTCTCGTAGCTCGCGCCCTGCTGGGGCTCGGTGAAGATGCGAAGATCCATGCCGGCCATTCTGGTACGGACGGCCGGCCGGTCACGCGACAGAACCGGCCAATGCACAGGGTGTTCCCTTGGGCGCCCCAAGGTGGCCAAGGTCTCAGCACGGAACCGTCACGAGCCGCCGTGCCCGGCCGCCGGTTCCCCTACCGTGGACGGATGTTCGCCACCTCCGACGAGTCCTTCGGCCGCTCCCCCGACGAGCCGGCCGGCTGCCCGCTGCCGGGCATCGTCGCGGCCTTCACGCCGCGGCTGGCCGAGTTCGCGTTCGAGCCCGGCTTCGTCGCGTCGGTCGACCAGCACGCCGCCGAGCTGCGCGAGCTCCTGTACGCCCAGGGGCCGGAGCTGCTGCCCCGGCCCCTGGACCGCGAGGAACTGGCGGACTACGCGCTCGGCTTCCTCGACGCGCTCGCCGAGATCGGCTGGCGGGAGCCGGTCGGCTACGACTTCGCCGTCGGGCGGCTCACCGCGATCTGCTGGCTGGTGCGCGAGCAGGGGCTCCTGCCGGCCTGACGACGGCTCCCGCCGGCCTCACGACAGCTCCCGCCCGACTACAGCTCCCGCCCGGGGTCGATGCCCGGGTCGATGCCGGGGCCGCGCGGCCCGGTCTCGGTGGCCGGGCGCACCGGCTGGTTGGCCAGCGCGTCCGAGCGGCCGGCCTGGTAGGCGCTGCCGCGCAGCTTGGCGCTCTCCCGCTCGGCGCCGTCCAGCCAGCGCTCCCAGCGCTGGCGCATCGGCATGATCAGGCCGCCGCCGACGCCCACCACCAGCACACCGGTGATCGTCGCGAGGGCCGCGATCAGCACCGGGCCGGTGATCGCGGTGGCGATGCCGGCCTGGCCGAGCGCGGCGATCACGCCGAGCCCGACGATGAACGCCCAGGCGATCGTGGAGACCGTCCGGCCGTACGCGGCGCCGGAGAGCGCGTTGCCCACGATGTCGCGCACCGCGTTGGCGATGGCCATCGCGACGACGACGATCACGACCGCGACGATGCCCTTGGGCAGCCACGCGACGATGCTGTGGATCATCACGCTGATCGGGTTGGGGCCGAAGACCCCGAACGCGAGCTGCAGGGCCATCAGCAGGACCGCGTAGTAAACGATCTTGCAGACGATGCCCGTCATGTCGTAGCTGGAGCCGCTCAGGTAGCGGGCCATCCCGGCCCGCTCGGCGATCCGCTCGGACCCGAGCCGGCGCAGCACGCGGTCGAGCACCTTGGCGATGGCCTTCGCCACGAACCAGCCGATGACCAGGATCGCCAGGAAGGCGATGAACTGCGGGATGACCTTCGCGATCTTGGACCAGGCCTGGGTGAACCCGGAACCGAAGTCCACGGAGAGGGCGAGCTGCTGAACCACGGAGTCCTCCACTCGGGGACGCGGCGCCACGAGCGGCGCGGAGCGGCCCCTTTTCGTTCCGGATCCCCCACCCTTCGTGAATAGCAGCGCCCGGCCCGGCCCGCGCGCCCCCGCCCGTGCGGCTTGATCCCCCCGGGTGAACCGGGCCCGCACAGGACGCACCGGCGACCGGACGCGTGATCGCGCGTACAGTTGGCGGTCCACGGACGAAGGGCGCGGGGGCTGGGGAGGATACGCAAGTGAGCGGGACGATCAGGACGAGCGCTGGGGACGACACCGCCGACCGGGCGACCTCCCCCAGCGGACCACGGCCCACCGGACCACAGCCCGACGGACCACACGTCGCGTCTCGGCCCGACGGGCACCGGGCCCTGCACTGGCGCGTCCGGCCCCAGCGGCCCGGCGCCGCCGTCCTCGTGCTCCACGGCGGCGAGGAACGCAACCTCGCCCGGCCCGGCCGCCTCAACCTGCCGCTGCTGCGCATGCACGGCTTCCTCCGCGCGCTGCGCCGCGGCACCGCCGGGGCCGAGATCGCCATCGGCACCGTCCGCTACCGCCACCGCGGCTGGAACGACGAGCGCGCCGACGCCGCCCGGGACGCCCTCGCCGCCCTCGACGAGCTCCGCGAGGAGCTCGGCGGCGTACCGACCGTCCTGGTCGGGCACTCGATGGGCGGCCGGGCGGCGCTGCGCGCGGGCGGCCACCCGAACGTCACCGGGATCGTCGCGCTCGCCCCCTGGTGCCCGGCCGGGGAGCCCTGCGAGCACCTGGCCGGGCGCGACGTGCTGATGCTCCACGGGGACCGCGACACCGTCACCCCGCCCGCCGACACCCACGCCTTCGCCGCCCGCGGCCGCGCCGCCGGCGCCCGCGTCTGCGGCTACACCGTCACCGGCAGCGGCCACGCCATGCTCCAGCGCGTCCCCGACTGGCACCGCGCGGCCACCCACCTCGCCACCGCGATGCTCGGCCTGCGCGACCTGCCCGCCGAGACCGTCTCCGCGCTCGCCCTGCCGCCCGGCTCCCGCGAGGCGCTCACCCTCCCGCTGCCGCGCCAGCCCCGGCGCGTCTGAGAGGGCTCGCGGCACTTCATCGGCACTTCAGCGGAACGGACGCACCGGATTCGCCGCGCCCACGGGGCCGTGCTGTGGTTGGCCCCATGCGCACTTCACCACTCCGCCGCGCGGCCCTGACCGTCGCGACCGCCGTCCTCCTCATCACCGCCACCGCCGTCTCCGCCTCGGCCGCCCGCCGTGACGTCACCGCCGAACAGTGCCACGAGGCCGGCGGCCACGTGGAGGGCGTCGGCTACTGCACCGGCGCCGAGGGCGTGGACCAGTGGGGGGCGGACATCGACGGCCAGGGGATCAACTCCCAGCCGAACCTCTACGACCGGTAAAGCCCCCCACCCCACGGGGTCCCCCCGCACCGATCGCCGCTACGCTCTGTGCGCGCCGCGCCGCAGGGCCGGCGGACACGATCACAGCACGGGGGGATCCACCAGATGCGCTACCTGGTCCGCGACCGCATGTTCGCCTTCCACGAGGAGGCCTGGATCGAGACCGAGCACCGGGAGAAGCTCTACCGCGTCAACCGGAAGTTCCTCCGGCTGCGGCGGACCTTCGCCCTGGTCGACACCCGCGGCGAGCACGTCGCGAGCATCGTCCGCAAGGCCTTCACGATCCACCACACCCTCCTCATCAAGCAGGACGGCGCGGTGACGGCCAAGATCAGCAAGAAGATGTTCGCCCTCTTCGGCGACCGCTTCAAGGTGCGCCTCGCCGACGGCCGGCGCCTGCGGATAGCGGGCAACCTGTGGGACCGCGAGTTCGACATCCAGCACGAGGGCACCACCCTCGCGCACATCTCCCGCCGCTGGTTCACGATCCGCGACGCCTACGCCGTCGACGTCCTCTACCCGCAGGACGCGCTCCTCCTGCTCATCCTCGCGGTGTGCGTGGACCACGTCCTCCAGGACGCCAAGGGCGATCAGCTCACCAACCTCTGACCGCCCCGGCGCCGGCCCTCTAGGAGCCCTTGGGGTTGGTGCGGATGACGTTGCCCTTGGGGTCGGTCTCCAGGTAGCCGCCGTCGTAGGCGTCGCTGAAGTAGACCATGATGGTCGGGGTCAGATCCATCATGTCGGGCTTGGCGATCACGTAACGCGACGTGGGCTGGGGGACGTTGAGGGTGTCCTGGGCCTTCTTCAGGACACCCGGGAGCAGGTCCCAGTTGTACTGGCCGAGATCGATGAGCTTGTCGACCGAGGTGATCGAGCCGCTCCCGGCGACGGCCTGCTTCGCGAACTTGCCGTCGCGGTACACGATCCGGTCGTAGCCCTTGGGCTGGCCGGCGACGGGGATCCTCGCGATCGCGTACTCGGGGTAGACGGTCAGGTCCCAGACCATGCCGTTCGGCGCGAACTGGTGCAGGGCGTCCACCACCTTCCGGACACCGTCCGGGGTGAGGAGGTCCACCTTCGCGGCGGGCGTCTCGGGGGCGACGGACGGCAGCGCGAGCCCGGAGGGCAGGGCGACGGCGGGCGTCGAGCCGGCGCCCCCGGAGACCGTCGTGCCGGCCGTGACCGTGGTCGAGGGCGCGGCGGAGCTGCCGTCCTTGTGCAGGTACCAGTTCAGGCCGCCGTAGCCGATCCCGAGGACGACGACGGCCGCCACGGCGAAGGGCGCGAGGCTGCGCCGCGTCGGAGCCGTGACCGGGGTGGGAGCCGTGACCGGGCCCGACGGGACGGCGTCCATCGGCGGCATCGGCGGCGGCCCGGGCCGCAGGTTCGTCGTCTGCACCGTCATCGGCGGGGGCGCCGGGAATTCGTGCTCGGCCGCCGCGAGCATGCGGTCGAACTGCTCGGCGTCCGGGCGCACCGCCGGGTCCTTGGCGAGCACGGCGGACAGCAGCGGCCCGAGCGGGCCGGCCCGGTGCGGGGGCGGGAGCGGCTCGTCCAGGACGGCGGCGAGGGTCGCGAGGGTGCTCGCGCGGCGCAGCGGGTGGTAGCCCTCCAGCGAGACGTACAGCATCATGCCGAGCGACCACAGGTCGGAGGACGGGTTGCCCTCCTGGCCCCGGAGGCGTTCGGGTGCGATGTACTCGGGCGAGCCGATGAGCGCGCCGGTCGCGGTGAGGGCGGTGGCGTCCTGCATCGCGGCGATGCCGAAGTCGGCGAGCACCGGGGTGCCGTCGGGGCGCAGCAGGACGTTGCCGGGCTTGACGTCGCGGTGCTGGATGCCGACGGCGTGGGCGGCACGCAGCGCGGACAGCACGCCGCGGCCGATCCGCGCGGCCTCGGCGACGCCGAGCGGGCCCTGGCCGAGCCGGTCGGCGAGGCTGCCGCCGGAGACGAGCTCCATGACGAGCCAGGGGTGCGGGTGTTCGGGGGTGTCGACGATGTGGTGGATGACCACGACGTTGGGGTGCTGGAGGCGCGCGAGCGACCGCGCCTCGCGCAGGACGCGCTCGCGCAGCTCGCGCGCGGCGGCCGGATCGGCGGCGGCCACGGCCGGGTCCGGCGGCCGGACCTCCTTGAGGACGACCTCGCGTTCCAGGGCGGTGTCGCGGGCGCGCCAGACCAGGCCCATGCCGCCACCGCCGAGCTGCTGGAGCAGTTCGAACCGGCCGTCGATGAGGCGTCTTTCCGCCCCCGGTGCATTCATGGGCGTCATCGTAGGGGGCGGCGGGGACACCTCGTGCACGAGGTGGGGACGACTCGTGGCATGACCGGCACAAGCCGGGGAAATGAGGTGGAGGACCATCAGGGACCGGTCCGTACCCTCACCATGTCGGGATCACCATGAGAAGACTCGCGATACGTCTGCTGTCGCTCGCAACGACCCTGTGCGCACTGGCCGTTGGCCCTCCCCCGGCCGCTTCGGCCGCCGCGGTGCAGGCGCCGGTGGCGCTCACCGGGGCCCAGCTGTCGGCCTCCTGGACGGGGCCGCTGAGCACCCGGGGGCGGTACGTCGTCGACGCCGGCGGGAACCGGTTCAAGCTGATGTCGGGAAACTGGTCCGGGGCGCAGGGCACTTGGGAGGGCAGTGGGGACCCGAACGACCCCGCGGACAACCAGGCCGGGCAGGTCTCCCACGACATTCCGCTCGGCCTCGACCGGGCGCCCCTGGCGGACATCCTGGCGGGCTTCCACGGCCTCGGGCTGAACAGCGTGCGGCTGCCGTTCGCGGACGCGATGATCCACGACGGCACGGCCGTCCCGGACGCCGCCGTCGCGGCCAACCCGCAGCTGCGCGGGAGCACGCCCCTCCAGGTGTACGACGCCGTGGTGGCCGCCCTCACGGCGGACGGGTTCGCCGTCGTCCTGAACAACCACACGACCACGTACCGGTTCTGCTGCGGACTGGACGGCAACGAGCGCTGGAACAGCGGCCAGTCGACCCAGCGGTGGGAGGACGACTGGCTGTTCATGGCGAACCGCTACCGCGACAACAAGCGCGTCGTCGGCGCGGACCTGCGCAACGAGGTGCGGCGGGACACCTGGGACGACCCCAACTGGGGCATGGGCGACGCCCACGACGAGTACGCCGCCTTCGAGGAGGCCGGCAACCGGATCCTCCAGGCCGACCCGGACCTGCTGATCATCATGGAGGGCATCAACTGGCAGGGCATCCCGCTCGCGGGCCTGCCGCACGGCCGGCCGATGCTCACCCCGGTCGCCACCCTCTCCAACACCCTCGTCGACTCCGGCAAGCTCGTCTACTCGGCGCACTTCTACGCCTACACCGGCCCCGCCAACACCGGCGCGGGCAGCGGTCCCGGCGCCACGAGCGACCCGCGCTACCAGGACTTCACGCCCGAGCAGCTCGCCGCGGCCGTGGACGACGAGGCGCTCTTCGTCACCCGGACCGGGCAGCACTTCACCGCGCCGGTCTGGATCAGCGAGTTCGGCGCGGGCGGGCGCGGCTCGACCGACGCCAAGGAGCACTCCTGGTTCGACACCTTCACCGCGCTCCTCGCCGCCCGCGACGCCGACTTCGCCGTGTGGCCGCTCGTCGGCTGGCACAACAATGGTGTACCGCAAGACAGTTGGGCACTCCTGCACTACGACGCGGCCGGACGGCGGCTGAGCATCGAGGACCCGGGCGACTGGCGCGCCGACGACTGGAACCGGCTGGTCACCGCCCCCTCGTACACCGGGCAGGTGCCGGACGCGCCGCACTGGAACATGCTCGACCTCGACCACGCCGACCAGAACGTCTCCCGGCACATGCTCGCCCTGCCGGACTGGAGCAGCGGCAACCGCAAGGGCGACTGCCCGGACGGACAGCGGCTGATCGGCCTCGGCCGCGGCTCGGGCCGCGGGCTCTGCACGGACGCCGGGCAGCCGGGCACCGGCGCTGGCGAGTGGGTGGCGGTGACCGACGAACGCTACGTCACGGGCGGCGACTGGGCCTCCGGCTACAACAAACTCCAGTGCCCGGACGGGGACTTCGCCGTCGGCTACAGCGTCCGCAACAACGCGATGGCGGCCCTGCTGTGCGCACCGGCCACCGGCCCGCTGCCGACCACCGGACGCGTCCTGTGGTTCGACCACGGCGACAACCGGCCGCCGGCGTCGACCGGTTCGGACTCCGCCGCCGGCGACTGGGCCCCGGGCTCCTACAAGGGCCAGTGCGCGGCCGGCGAGTACGTCGCGGGCGTCGCCATGACGTGGCGCCGGCTGCAGTACGGCGTGCCGGACGCGCTGCTCTGCCGCCCGCTGGGCTGAGCCGCTCCCCGGGCCGCCCTCGTGCGGAGGGCGGCCCGACCTCCCTTTCGGGTCGCGGACTTGGTTGATCACCCAGTTCCGGGGCGTTCGCCCTGTGCCGGGCACCAGTAGTCCCTACGATCGGGCCGTTGCTTCAATCGGTCCGCCCTCGTGCCACCCGACCCTGGAGGAACCCTCATGGCTTCACGCCCGATCTTCCGCCGCACCAAAGACGTTGCCCCGACCCGCCGCCTCACCTCCGCCGGAACGGCGCTGGTCGTCGGCGCGCTGCTCGTCCTCGCGGCGCCGGGCACGGCCGCCGCCAACAGCGTCGCCGTCACCGTGAAGACGCCCGGCGCCACCAGCGGGCCCACCACGATCGACTCGTCCATCTCGACCAGCGCCCACTGCACCAGCGGCCTCGTCTCCAGCGGCGGGATCGACCAGACCAACGGGACCGGCGCCGGGTCGAACGGCAACCACGTCCTCGGCACCGAGCCCAGCTCCGACGGCAGCACCGAGTACACCGGCACCACCGGCGTCGTCGGCACCGACGTGACGTACTGGATCGCCAAGGGCGGCAGCGGCGGCCAGGTCAACGCCGGCTTCTCCACCACCCCGTACGCGCTGTGCCTGACCAGCACGCTCATCAACCACACCCAGGTGGTGATGAACAAGGCCAACACGCCCACCAGCGCGGCCACCGTCGGCCTGGTGACGGCGAGTTGCCCGTCCGGCACGGCCCTGCTGGGCGGCGGCGCACTCGTCACCCCGAACAACACCGGCAACCTGAAGGCGATCGCGAGCTTCCCGACCTTCAACGACGCCGCCCACGACTACGGCCAGAAGGCCGCCGCCGACGGGGACACCAACCCCAACGCGTGGAGCGCCGTCGGCTGGGACAACAGCACCAACACCGGCAACGAGACGTACGCGTACGCCATCTGCAGCGGCAGCGGGATCAACGTCAGCGGCGTCACCGTCAAGGTCCGCTTCACCGAGGCGACCGGCCCCAACACCGGCGGCACCGGCCAGAACACCACCGCCACCTGCGGCAGCGGCGACGGCAACCTGATCTCCGGCGGCGCGGCCGTCAGCGGCGGCTCCGTCACCACCACCGACTTCACCGGCCCCGGCTCGGCCGGCGACCACCTCAACGGCAGCTACCCGAGCGACTCCAGCGGCAACCCGGTCTCCGACGGCACCACCACGGCCGTGTCCTGGACGGCGTTCACGCACACCGGCGGCACGGGCTCGACGACCACCCACTCCGACGTCTGGGCCCTGTGCGCCAACGACGGCGTCTGAACCCCCTGAAGCACCTGAAGCACCTGAACCACCGGAAGGCACTGACAATGAGACCCTCTCTTCTGGCCAAGGCGGCCGTCCCCGGCGCCCTGCTCGCCCTCGTCGCGCCGAACGTCGCGCACGCCGACTCCGCGAGCGTCACCGTGGCCAACCCCGGTGCCACCATCGGACCGGCGACGCCCTTCACCGGCGTCTCGGCCCACGCCGACTGCGAGGACGGGCTCGTCTCCGGCGGCGGGATCACCCAGACCACCGGCGACGACCGGGCCGGCAACGGCAACCACGTGATGGGCATCGCGCCCGGCGCGGACGACCTGAGCGAGTTCACCGGCACGCCCGGGGTGGTCGGGCAGGACGTCACCCACTGGCTCGCCTTCGGCGGCAGTGGCAGCAACTACAGCCCCGCGTTCTCCAGCACGCCGTACGCGATGTGCCTGGACAGCAACCGGATCCGGCACACCCAGGTCGTCATGAACAAGGTCGCCGGGCCCTCGCTCTCGCAGGACTCGCGCCTCGTCACCGCCACCTGCCCGACCGGCACCCGGCTGATCGGCGGCGGCGCCCGCACCACCCCCGCGAGCGTCGGCAGCCTCAAGCCGATCGCGAGCTTCCCCACCTTCGCCGACGCCGCCCACGACTTCGGCAAGAAGGCGGCGGCCGACGGGGAGACCAACCCCGACTCGTGGACGGCCGTCGGCGGCATCGGCGGCGGACGCGACAGCGGCAACACCACGTTCGCGTACGCGATCTGCACCGGGGACCACGTCAAGGTCAAGAACCTGACGACGAAGGTCGGCTTCACCGAGGTGGCCGGCCCGACCGTGGCGGGCACCTCCGGCACGGCGACGGTCGGCTGTTCCGACGACGCCGACGAGCGCCACAGCCACTGGAGCCTCGTGAGCGGGGGCGCCGCGGCCAGCGGCGGCCACGTGACGACGACCGACTTCTCGAAGGCCGGCTCCGGCGGCACCCACCTCGTCGGCAGCTACCCGAGCGACGCCGACGCCACCCCGGCCGAGGACGGCACGGACGACCCCGACCACTGGTCGGCCACCGTCCACGTCGGGGGCTCCCCCTCGCCGAACACCTACACCGACGCCTGGGCCCTCTGCCTGAGCACCCACCCGGTGCACGGGGACTGAGAATCGGCTGAGCCCCGGTGCGCGGCGCGCCCGGGGCTCAGCACGCCGTGACGACCTCAGCCCCAGGTCCCGACGCACCCGAGGGACGGACCGTCCAAGGGTTCGACCCTTCTCCTCGGCCGCAGCACTAGCACTCGACCTCGTAGGCGCCACCAGTGCACGTACGAGAGTGATCACTGTGGTCCAGGGAGGCGAGCAAGACGATGAGGCCGAAGACCAGAGTCAAGCCGAGAAGTATGACCCCGCAGCCGGGCGACGGATTGTGGTCTTTGTAGTCCATGCGTCCCCCTTCCCCCTCTACCTAGTGCTCCCGGCGCGTTCCAGCCACCCCCGTACCGAGCGCTGCGAGCGAGGTCCCTGACCGAGCATGCCGGGCGCGTCGAAGTGCTGGGCACGCACGACTCGTTGGCCGGCGGCCACCCTGACCGGGACGGTTGAGCGGGGATCGGCGGCCAGGGCCCCGGACCTCCGCTGGGCTGCCTCCAGGGCCGGGGCATCCAGCAGTTCCGGCCCGCCTGCCTCGGCCAGAACTCGGCGCAACGCCGGACCGGCCGAGTACTCATCGCTCGTCATGGCGGACCGGTGTCGGCCGCTTGCTGTGTCCGGCCCCTCTGTTCGCAGGAAGTCGGCCGGGCCGACTTCCTGCGCACAAGCCTGTCCTGCGTCAGGACGGATAGACGATCGAACCCAGCGGCGGGCAGGGGATGAGCATCGTGCCGATGCCGGGGCGTTCGACGAACGCCCGCGCCTCGGCGGCCTGTTGGCGGCGGGTGTCCAGATCGTCGGCGTACCAGGCGTCGCTCCTGGCACGGGTGTAGTCCCACGAGCCGTCGATGAGGCCGAGGCTGACGTTGCCGGCGCTGCGCTGGAAGTCCGCCTTCACGGCGGCCTGCCGGAGTGCGGTCTGCGTGGCGGCGAGGTCGAGGCGGGTGATCAGCACGCCGGGGGTGTTCGGCTCGCGGGTCGGCATGGGGGCCTGCGGGAGTAGCGACACCCCGGTGTCGAGGCGGCCGATGTTGTCGACGGTCGCCTGCTGGGCCTCCCTCGCCGCGATGTGTATCTCCCGGTGCAGCCAGAGGAACTCGTCGAGATCGGCCGGGGTGACGCGCATCCGCTCGTACAGGGCCCTGAACCGGGGATCGCGGTGCAGCGGGCGCACGAGCGGCATGTGGAACGCCACGCAGTCGTTGAACCCGTTCACCACCGCGGCGTCGAAGTGGAAGAGGCCCTGGTCCACCTGTCCCTGCGCGATGGCCAGACCACCGAGACCCGAGTGACCCGACGCGACGAGCCACCTGCCGTCGGGGCCGAGCGCCGTGGCGCGCGCGACGACGTCGTGGAGGCCCGCGGTGACGTCGACGCCCCGTGGGGCGAGGCCGTGGGTCATGACCGCCACCGAAAGGTCGTGCATGCGGGCGGTCAGTGAGGTGACGGTGTCGGCCATGGATCTCCTCGGTGGTGGTGAGGTGGCAGGTGCTCAGGCTTGGACGAGCCGGCCCTCTTCAAGACCGTCGAGGACGAATCCGTTGTCGAAGCGCACCCGGTAGGTGGTCCGAGCGCCGGATCCGGCGTCGAACGCTCCCACCCGGGCGACCTTCTGGCGGAGGTCCTCGACGAGGCTCGCCGCGAAGCCGTCGAGCCGGGCGCCGCGCATGTGCTGATCGAAGCTCGCGAGGTGGTCCTGGCCGACGCCGCCGGCCGCCGTGGTCGAGCTCACGACGGTTCCCGCCAGGCCCTCGGCAAGGAACAGCGGGCCGGGGACGCCGATCCCGGTAGCCGCGTCACCTGGGGTGACCTGCGTATCCCCGGTCAGCCTGACCCTCGTGCCGGTCTCGTACGGCATGGGCGTGCCCCCCATCGTTCGATCTTGGGCTGGATCGCCGCCAGCGTAACCGAGTTGACTTGGGGAGAAACGGTGTTCGGCAAGACTCGGGAGCTTCACGACTCGGCGGGCCGGTGAGGGTTCATGGGCTTGGCTTGACGCCACGTCACGACCGCCCGGGCTCCGGCGAGCAGGTCGGTGAGGATCTCCTCGTCGCAGGTGCCGTCCGACTCCGAAAGGCTCCTCTCCAGCGCTGCCACGTCCCTGCCGATCGGATCCATGCCCATGTGGTCGAGTGCGAAGGTCAGCAGCTTGCGGTGCCGGGGGCCGTCCGCCAGCGCCCGGGCACGGAATAGCTCAGCTCGCAGACCCTCGGCGTCAAGGACCTCGCATCGCGCCGCGAGGGCGTAGAAGTCTCTGCGGGCCCAACCCACAATGGTCTGGAAGTCGTGCTCGCACAAGGTGTCCTGGAAGCAGGCCAGGAGAAGGGCGGACCGGGCGGTGAACCATGCGGAGCCCGAGATCAGGACGCAATCCACCTGCCCGGCCCGAAGCCGCACGCCGTCGGCGACGAGCCGGCGGGATTCGGGCTCCGAGGGCTGTTCCGTCGATCTGACGCGACGAAGCTCGTAGAAGAGGGATCGGTACGTGTCCAACGACGGCTCGTCGTCGTCAGGTCGGCGCGCGTGATGTTGGGCAATGACAAGCGCGCGCTCGATGATGTCCGTCTCGTTCCGGCCCAGGAGGGCGCCGCCTGGCAGTAGGTCGACGGTCATCTCTTCCGGATCGACACCGATTTCCAGATACCGGCCTGCGACTTCGTTGATGGCCGTCTGAGTCCAGCGGGGACCTCTTGGGATCCGGCGGGCGGGACGGGTCGTACTGCGAGCCAACCACCGCTGAGCGCGGATGGCGCCGGGCGGCCTACGCGCCATCGGCCTTTCGGGTCTGCATCATGGCGCCCATCATGCCAGGGCCGACGGGAACAGTCAGCGGGTGGGCCCGGCGGAAAATGACAGCACCGACCCACCGGCCCGGATTCAGAAGACCCTCACCGCCGGTCAACGGTCGGCTCGCAACCATCTCCACAAGCTCGCGCTGGACGTCCACACGCACTCGATCAGATCTGCGCTCGACCGACCGCGACGCCGATCCGGCCGGATATTCCACTGCCCGCCGACAGCACGATCGACTATGTTGCGGTGTCATGAGCGGCGGCGGCCAGTCGGTGGACATTGCTGGACTCGATGGCGCCTGGAACAGGTCGTGGCCCAAGTGCCCGCCGGTGGCGCACCGCCTGCGTCGCCAGTTCCGAGAGCGCTGGGTCCGCTTCCACGCCCTCCCGGAGGGCAAGAGGTACGCGACCTCGGACGCCGAGCACGCCGAGATCCTGCGTCGTCACCACACGCTTCTGCAGGATCTCCTCGGCGACGTCACGGTCGGCGGCGGAGGCTTGGTGGCGATCACCTGCTCCTGGTCCGCGACCGGTGTCCCGACTCCGCGAGATTCTGCGGTCGCTGCCACCACGCCCGGGGCCGCGCACTGGCGAAGCGATGACCTGGCCACCGACCCGGGCTTCCACTCGTGGCAGCACCACTACGTCTCCGCGATGGACCTGCACGACCCCGCACTGGACCGGCTCCTGCTCTGCGTGGCCGACGACATGACCGACGGCGTCATCCTGACCGGAGCCGGCTGTGCATGGGCTGTCCACCCCTATGACGGCGGCGTGGACGTCTTCGCCGGGAGTACCGAGGTACGCGACCGACTCGCCGGCAGGTTTGCGGAGTGGCTGCCGTCGACGCGGCAGGGGACATGAGCCGGAACGGCGCCAGGAGGATTCGGGCGACTCGGCAGCTCTGGCCAGGCGGAGATCAGGTCGCTTCGAGGCGAGCGCGGTCTCCAGCAGAAGGATGAGCCAGGGCGGAGCGGCGGCGGCGATCTCGGTACGCGGACCCACCTGGGCCGGAGTGAACACCCCTGTCTCGGCGCCTCGTTGATGGCGTGCAGCAGGCGCCCAGCACTTGGTGGGCCCGGTTCCCGCGTTTCGCTTCCTGTGCAGAGGCTGCGGGCCAATGGTCAGCGGATCGGGACGGGGATGCCTCGGAGGAGGAGGGGGCGGCCGGAGCCGTGTTCCCAGGCGTCCCAGGCGTCGTGGACGCGGCGGGCCTGGTCGGGCGGCATCACGGTGTCGAGCAGGTAGCAGGGCACCCAGTGCAGGGCGCGGATGTTGGCTGGTGGGCGGTGCAGAGTCACGGCCTTGGCCTGGCGTGGGGTCACGATGCCGCCCGCGTAGACGAAGTTGATGCCCTCCGGGTAGTTCTGGCGGGAGACGTAGTCGACCGTGAGGATCGTCCGCAGCGGCAGGACGAGCCCGGTCTGGGACTCCAGGTGGCGGCGGGCGGCGAGGTGGGGGAGCTCGTCGGCCTCGGCGCTGCCGCCGGGGAGGGTGTAGCCGTCGCGGTAGACCGGGTCGACGAGGAGGACGCAGAGTTCGCCTCCCAGGTCGGCGTTCTCGTGGAGGACGAGCGCCTGCTGGCCCAGGCGGCGGGCGGGCGGCTTGCGCATGAGGTGGTCGTTCAACTCTGCTCCTGGAGCTTTGACTTGGTTGGGTGCAGTTCCCCGAAGGTGTTCCACAGCGGCAAATCCGCCGGCGGCGAGGGAACTCACGTGGAGCCAGGCGAGGAGGACATCGCCCGGATTCACGCCGGCTCGTCGTTGAGGAGCCGACGGCGGGAGTGGGCGCCCGAACCGGGGGCGATCTGCCGGGGATTGAGGACGCTGACCTGATCGGCCCGCGTGGTCCATTCGATGCCGCCGCCGATGGGCCGGAGGTACATGACGCCCGCGCACTGCTCCATGAAGACGCCCTCACGCGGCAGGCCGTCGTCGAGGTGCCCGCGATCGATCACCACCTCGTGGAGAAGGGGGACTTCGGACAGCACGGATCTCTGGTCTTCGAACATGGGGGTCTCCGTAGTCGCACAGCGCTATCGGTGCATCACCTGGTGTAGCCATGGTGGCGTGATTGCCCCTACCATCGGAAGGGTTTCAGATCTCTAGTTGACTCGACTTTAAAGGTGAACGATCTTGGCCCGTAGACAAATTGATCCAACGTCATCTCCCCTCGCCGCACTTGCGGTTCAGATCACCAGGTCGCGTGAGGCAAAGGGGCTGACACAGATCGAGCTCGGCAGGCGAGTCGGGTACTCCAACGTCTACATCTCGAATGTCGAGGGCGCCAAACAGGCCCCATCTTTAAAGTTCGTAACTCTCTGTGAGGCCGAGCTTGGGACCGACGGTTCACTTGAGCTCCTGTGGTGGAGCTGGAAGAACGGATCGTTGATCCCGGGTTTTCCGGAGTACGCGGCCAAGGAGCGAGAGGCCTTGGCTATCAGGCTCTTCGAGGTGGACATGGTGCCGGGCATACTGCAACACCCGGACTACAGCGCCGCCTACGAGTCAGCTCCGGTTCGACGCGGAGAAGCAACGCAGGAACAGGCAGACGAGCGACTACAGCTCCTGTCCGTACGTCAACGACTCCTGGACCGCTCGACTGTCCACGTGGCCCTCGACGAGGCGGCCATTCGACGTCCGATCGGCGGGCCGGCCGCCATGGCGCGCCAACTGAGGCACTTGGAGCACCTGGCAACACAGCCCAACATCGTTGTGCAGGTCGCTCCTTACGCACTCGGCGAGGAGCGCCCGTTCTCGCATTCAGTGACGCTGCTCACCCTGCCGAACCGCACGATGGTGGGGTACACCGAGACGCTGCAACGAGGTTTCCTGGAACAGGACTCCGGGGTCGTATCCAGATGGGCAGGACAGTACGATCGGCTGCAGGTGAACGCCCTCAATCAGCCAGACAGCCTGGCCATGATCAGGGAGGCTCGGAAGGACTATGAACGGGATGCAAGACGACCTGACCGGCGCAGCATGGCGGAAGAGCACCTATAGCAACGGACAGGGCGGCTGCATCGAGGTGGATGACTCGCACCCTGGCAGGGTGCGGGACTCCAAGGACCCTCAGGGGCCGACCCTCGTGTTCCCGACCTCGGCCTGGCGATCGTTCGTCTCCGCCGTCCGAGCTGGCGAGTTCGGCGAGATCTGAACCTCCGAGACGGTGGAAGCGCTGCCCACGACGGCATCGCTTGTGACCATCAGCACGGCACGAAGGGGCTGTTCAACATGAAGGTTGGCCTGACCGGCGCTTCCTGGATCAAGTCCTCGTACTCCAACAACGGCGGTGACTGTGTTGAGGTCACCTCCGACTTCCCCGGTCTCCTGCCCGTCCGCGACTCCAAGGACCCCCAGGGGCCGGCCCTGATCTTCCGCACCGAGGCCTGGCGGTCGTTCGTCTCCGCCGTCCGGACCGGCGAGTTCGGCGAGATTTGAAGCGCTGGACGAACTCTGCACGACTCAGGCCGCCCGCTCTACCCGAGCGGGCGGCCTACTGCGCGAGAGGGGGCGCTGGTGGTCTCCGCACTGCTGACAACCCCGGCCCTGCCCACCGCACCGGCCACGCGCATGCCGCAGCGCACGATGTGGAGCAAGGGCTACGATCCCTTCAAGTCGGACCTTGCCCGGGCCGGCTCGCTCAAGCTGATCAGGCTGGTGCGGAGGAGTTTTGAAAGCCATGCAGCACATTGACCTTTCCAGCGCCCAGTGGCGCAAGAGCACCTTCAGCGGCCAGGGCGGTGACTGCATAGAGGTCGCACCCAACATTCCCGGTCTACTGCCCGTCCGCGACTCCAAGGACGCTCAGGGGCCGACCCTAATCTTCCCCGCCGAGGCCTGGCGATCGTTCCTCGCCGCCGTCCGGGCCGGCGAGTTCGGTGAGATCTGAAGCCTCGGAGGAGATCCGCAAGTTCACCGCGCGAGAGGAACATCATGACCCCTCAGGTGCACCCGACCGGCGCCTCATGGCGGAAGAGCACCTACAGCAACGGCGGCGGCGGCTGCGTCGAAGTCGACGACGCGCACCCGGGCAGGGTCCGTGACTCCAAGGACCCCGATGGCCCCGCGCTCGTCTTCCCCGCCGAGGCCTGGCGGTCGTTCGTCTCCGCCGTCCAGGCTGGTGAATTCGGCGAGGTCTGAACCTCCCCCGGCCGCCCGCTCTACCCGAGCGGGCGGCCTGTTGCGTCCCCAGCCACAGCGGCGAGTTCGTCGAGCAGGGCGGCGACGGCGGCGTCGGTGAACCGGTAGCCGTCCACGGTCTCGGTGAGGTGGCCCGAGGCGATGCGGGAGTTCCACCACTCTTCAAGGCGGGCGGGGCCGTATCCGCCGGTGCGGAAGCCGTACGGCTCGTGTGCCGGGCCGCAGCCGGTGATCATGAGCTCGTACGTCGCCAGCGTGCAGGATCCCTCGGCCTGCGGAGGCGTCTTGAGGTACTGCTCGAATGAGTCGACCCGGTTGAAGCTGGTGAACAGCCAGAACAGGTAGTCGTACATCAGCATGGAGCGCGCGTCGGAGTGAAGGGCGAAGAACCCCTTGTCCCGCACGACGGCCTCCGCGAGCGCCCGCATTCTCCGGTCCGCGTCGGGCAGCACGTCCGCGACCTCGCCGAAGGCACGCAGCAGGACCGGGGAGAAGCTGCCGTCGCGCACCATGGCGAGCTCGGCGAGCCGGTCCTCCTCCGAGGTGTCGTAGACGGACTCGTCGACCAGGCCCGTGACGAACGCCTCGAAGTTCTCCGCGACCAGGGTGATCGCGAAGTCGTTCTCCTGGTCGACGTGCACCACGGTCGGCTCGCCGTCCGGACCGCACGCGCGGTAGTCGAGGGCGAGCATGTCGTGGCCTGCCGAAGGCGTGTCGGCGAAGTAGACACCGATGTCGGGGTACTCCCACATGTCGATCCAGAACAGGCTGCCGAACTCGCCGCCCAGCGACTGCGGCCGGGCATGCCCGATGCCCCGGATGCCGGTGATCTCGATGTAGTCGTCGGCCCAGGACGTCGGCTCGGCCATGGGGAAGCAGGTCCGGGTGGGAATGCCACCGTTGTGCGCGGTCATCAGCGCGACATAGGAGTCGGGCAGACGGTATCCGCCGAGCTCGTCCTCCAACGCCTCGATCAGTTCCCGCGAGGGCGGCGCCTCCTCCACGTAGTCCTTCAGCGCGTACGGCGAGTCGTCCCAGAACCCGGCGACGTCGAAGCCCTCGAAGTGTCCCACTGCACCCTCCCGCGTCAACTCGTCCGGCGATTGTACGTTCGGCCCCGCGCGCGGACCGCGGTCGCCCAATCCCCTATCACTACCGCGTGATACACCTGTATCATCAGGAGCCTCGGCCAAGGTGCCGAGCTTCTCTTCCGAGCCATGCATCCAACCCATGCCTCCGACCCGGAAGGTCCTCCGAACATGCCAAGAATCTCCGCGCTCCTCATAGGCGCGTTCCTCACCGCACTCGCCCTGCCCGCTACACCGGCCGTGGCCTCAACGCCTGTTGCCGTCACTGACGCGGGAACCGTCCAGGGCACCGCCCACGACGGGTACCGCACGTTCCAGGGCATCCCGTACGCCGCCCCGCCCACCGGCGATCTCCGCTGGCGCGACCCGCAGCCCGTCACTCCGTGGTCCGGCGTACGTGACGCCACCGCACCCGGCAACCGCTGCCCCCAGGGCGCCACCGGCGACGAGGACTGCCTCTACCTCAACGTCACTGCCCCACAAGGCGCCAAGCGCCGCCCGGTCGTCGTCTGGCTGCACGGCGGCAGCTTCACTGGCGGCGCCGGCAGCGACTATGACCCCCACCGCATGGCCGTCGACGGCGACGCCGTCGTCGTGACGGTCAACTACCGGCTCGGCATCTACGGCTACTTCGGCTACCCCGGCCTCGCCGGCTCCGGCGACTTCGGGCTCGCCGACCAACAGACCGCCCTGCGCTGGGTGCGCCGCAACGCGGCGGCGTTCGGCGGCGATCCCGGGAACGTCACGCTGGCCGGGCAGTCGGCCGGCGGGATGAGCGTGTGCTCCCAGCTCACCTCGCCCTCCGCCGCAGGGCTGTTCGACAAGGCGATCATCCAGAGCGGGTCCTGCCTCATCGACTACCCGAAGGCGCTCTTCTGGCCGACCATGCCCGCCGGCTCGCCCTGGACGAGCCGGGCCGCCGTCGAGTCAGCGGGCAGTGCGCTCGGCACCGCCCTCGGCTGCACCGACGTCGACTGCCTACGCCACAAGCCCGCCGCCCAACTCGTCGACCATCTCGGGCAGTTCGCCAAGCCCGCGTACGACACCTCGCTGCTCCCCACCGAACCCGCCCAAGCGCTGCGGGAGGGCCGGTTCAAGCGCGTCCCGGTCCTCCAGGGCGGCACGCGCGACGAGCACCGCGGGTTCGCGGCCGTCCTCAACCTCGGGCACCCGATCACCGAACAGGGCTACCACGACCTCCTCGTGCAGAGCTTCGGCGACCAGGCCGATGCCGTCGCCGAACGCTACCCGGCGAGCGACTACCCCTCCCCCGCCGTCGCCTGGGCCACCGTCGCCACCGACCGGATATGGTCCTGCCCCACGCTGGCGGGCGACCGCCTACTCGCGCGCCACATCCCCGTGTACGCCTACGAGTTCGCCGACCGCACAGCCCCCGTGTCGGCCGGCCTCCCGCCCGGCTTCCCCTACGGCGCCTACCACGCCTCGGAGTTGCCGTACCTGTTCGACGTCACCGGCCTGCCGGCCACGCTCGACGCCGACCAGCAGCAGCTCGCCAACCGCATGATCCGCGACTGGGCGCGCTTCGCCACCACCGGACACCCGTGGCAGCGGTTCGACGACAGCGAGGCGCACAGCTTCACCACGGACGACGGACCTCGGACCGTCGACCTGGACGACGAGCACAACTGCGACCTCTGGACGTGAAGTTGCCTGAGGGGTGCCGGAGAGCCGGCACCCCTCGGGTCGGTTCAGACAAGCGACGCGTGCGACGGCACGACCACGCCGTACAGGTCGGCGATCGTCGCGAGCGCTCCGTCGTGGATCTGCCCGGCGGGCAATTCCCCCCCGCCCGACGGCAGGGTGCGCGTCGCGCACGCGTCGGCGACGACGGTCGGCCGGTTGCCGCGCAGGAAGGCGCCGGCCGTCGTGAAGGCCACGCACATGTGCGTCATGAAGCCGGCCACGACGACGTCCTCGTGCCCGGCCGCATCCAGCCGCTCGCCGAGGTCGGTGCCGACGAACGCGTCCGGGACCTGCTTGACCACGACGGCCTCGCCCTCAACCGGGGCCACCGCCGGGTGGATCCGCCCGATCTCGGCCCGGACGTCGTACGGGGTGCCCTCGCCGCCGTCGTTGACGATGTGGATCACAGTGGCCCCGGCCTCCCGGGCCCGGGCGAGGAGCGCGGCACCGGCGTCCAGGGCGGCCTGCCAGCCGTCGAGCTCCATCACGCCACGGGTGTAGGTGTTCTGGTAGTCGACCATGATCAGCGTCGCGGCGGCGAGCGAGGCGGGCGTCTCGTCGAGGCCGTTGAGCGCGCGAAGGGTGGTCGTGGACATGGGTGTACCGCCTCGGGTCGATTCAAAGGGAATGTCGGTCACTGCGGTGACCTGCGAGAACAACGCTAGGCGCGCTCACCGCACGTCGGCAATGCCGTCTAACATGCAGAAACCGACATCACCGACTGCGACACCACCGACTGCGACACCACCGCCTGCGACACCACCGAAGCTGGGAGACGCCGTGGCCCCCGCCGAACGACTCATCGTCATCGTCATGTTCGAGGGCGTCGACCTGCTCGACGTCACCGGGCCGCCCGAGGTGTTCTCGCTCGTGCGGCGCGAGACGGACGACGCCACCGGCTACCGCGTCGTCCTCGCCGCCGAGACGGCCGCCCCGGTCACCACCGCCGCCGGGGTGCGCGTCCTGCCCGATGTCACCTTCGACGAGGCGGCCGGGCGGGCGATCGACACCCTCCTCGTGCCCGGCGCGGTCGAGGTCGACGGCGAGCGCCGGGTCAGCGCCGTCACCGATCCCGCCGTCGTCGCCCGGGTGAAGGAGCTCGCCGCGCACGCCCGGCGGGTCGCCTCCGTCTGCGTGGGCGCGCACATCCTGGCCGCGGCCGGGCTGCTGGACGGCCGGCGGGCCACCACCCACTGGTCCACCGCGGGCCAACTCGCCGCCGAGTACCCGGAGATCGAGGTCGACGCGGACCCGATCTTCATCCGCGAGGGCGACGTCTGGACCGGCGCCGGCATCAGCGCCTGCCTGGACCTGTCGCTCGCGCTCGTCGCCGACGACTTCGGCGAGGAGCTGGCGCTGCGCGTCGCGCGGCAGCTCGTGATGTACCTCAAGCGCCCGAGCGGACAGAGCCAGTTCAGCGTCCCGCTCGAACCGGTCTCGACGACCCGGCGGACCGAGGACCTGCGCCACCACATCACCGCGAACCTCACCGCGCCGCTCACCGTGGCCGACCTCGCCGCCCACGCGCACGTCGGGGAGCGGCAGTTGACCCGGATCTTCAAGACCGAGCTCGGCACGACCCCGAGCGCCTACGTCGAGTCGGCCCGCGTCGAGCGGGCCCGCAACCGGCTGGAGACCACCGACGAGACGCTCGAACGCATCGCGTCCACCTGCGGGTTCGGCACCACGGACACGCTGGTGCGGGCGTTCCGGCGCCAGCTGGACACGACGCCGACGGAGTACCGCCGCCGCTTCCGGACCGTCCGGGGGTGAACCGGTCCGCGCCAGGCCCGTGCGGCGTACCAGGCCGCACTACCACGTGTGGAGGGGCGCCGTCTCACCGCGCAGGCATGGACTCCAGGCCCTTGAGGCTGGCGGTGATGACCTGCGTGAGGTCTTCCCGCTGTCCGAGGGCCAGCGCTCGGGTCCAGTAGCCCCGGGCGGCCGTCGTCTGCCCGAAGCCGGCGTGCACGGTGGCCGTCTCCTGCAATGCTGTCGCGACAGCGTTGTGGTCCCCCAGTTCCTCGGCGATGGACAGTGCCTCCTGCAGGGCTGACAGCGCGTCCTGGCGCCGTCCGAGGACTCCCAGGGCCTTGCCCAAGTCGGTCAAGGCCCTGGCCATCAGGGAGGGCAGACCGCTGCGGCGGAACATCCCGAGGGTCTGACGGTAGATCCGTTCAGCGGCCTCGGCGTTCCCTGTCTCCATGTGCAGTCCGGCCAAGGTGCTCAGGGCCAGGTGGGTGTCCCGACCGTTCACCCTCCGGAACAGGTCGATGGACTCCTGGACGGCCGTGAACGCCTCCTCGAGTCGGCCCTCCTCGTGGAGGATCACCGCCCTGATGAGCAGGACCACGGCCAGGCCACCCTTGATGCCGTCCTCGGTATAGATCTTCTCTGCGGCGTCCAGGTGGGTCAGGCGCCCGGCATGGTCCCGGGTGGCACCGGAAATCTTCGCGAGGACGAGGTGCAGAAGGGCCACGGCCCTCCGCTCGTTGTGGGCCTGCGCGAGCACCATGGCGTCTCTTGCGATGGCGCTCCAGTGGCCCTCCCACCAGTAGCCGGCTCCGTAGCCGATGAGCATACCGGCGATGTGCCAGGCCCGTTGGGGCCGGCAGGAGTCGCCCGCCCGGTGAACCACCTCTCTGATTGCCGGCATCTCGCGACGGAGCCAGGCCAGGGCTTCGTGGGGAGAGGCAAGGCGGGGCAGTGAGGCAGGGGAGGGAGCGGGTTCGGCCGCGAGGGTGTCGTCCCAGTACGGGGAGCACAGCAGGCCGGCGTGGTGGACCGCGTGGGCGTACCAGGCGAACAGGCGGTCCCGTGCAGCCTCCTGGACCTGCGGGGACTCCTGGGTGCGCGCCAGTTCGGCCGCGTAGCCCGCGACCAGATCGTGGAAGTGGTAGGTACGGGAGACCGACGACTGGAGCATCTGGGCGTCGACCAGGGTGTCCAGCAGATCGAGGGTGGTGTCCACGGGTTCGCCCAGCAAGGCCGCGGCCGCTTCCGGTGACAGCGGGTGGTCCGGCCACAGACCCAGTAGGCGGAAGGCCCGGGCCGATGCCGCCTCCTCGGCCCGGCCGCTGTCCAGGAGCGCCTGGTAGCTCATGGCGAACGCAGTGCGCACCGAAGTGTCCGCCGCGGTCGCCGCCTTCAGCGTCCTGGGCGGGCCCTCCAGCTGGTCGGCGAGCACGCTCAGCGACCAGTTCGGACGGTTGGCGATGCGACCTCCGGCGAGGCGGATGGCCAGCGGCAGGCCGCCGCACGCGGCCAGGATGCGCCGGGCGGCCTCCGGCTCTGCGGCGAGCCGGTGCTCGCCGCAGACGGTGGCCAGCAGATCACGGCCTTCCGGGCCGAGCGGATGCAACGGGACGCGAACGCCGTCCAGCTGCCCGGACGGAGCCCGACGGGTGGTGACGATCACCCCGGACGCGCCGGTCCCGGGAAGCAGCGCGGTGATCTGGGCGACGTCGCGCGCGTTGTCCAGGACCACCAGGACGCGGCGTCGTGCGAGGGCGGCACGGTAATGGGCGGCCCGGTCGTCGGGATGGTCCGGCAGGGTCGGCCCGCTGACGCCCAGGTCGGTCAGGAACCGGCCCAGTACCTCGTGGGGTTCGCGTCCGGGGCCGGAGCCGTAGCCGTTGAGATCGGCGAACAGCTGGCCGTCCGGGTACGCCGCCCGCAACAGGTGGGCCGCGTGCACGGCCAGGGTGGTCTTCCCCAGGCCGCCCATGCCGTACACGATCACCAACGGAACGGGCCCCTCGGGCTCGGCCGCAACGGTCGGCTCCGACAGGCGGAGCGCGGCGGTCACCAGCTCCAGCTCGGAGTCGCGGCCGACGAGCACGTCGGTGCGCCGGGGCAGTTGGGACGGGACGTCGGCGGCGGAGGGCCGGGGCGGGGTCCGGTCCGTGGCCAGGATCTCCTGATGGGCGTCGCGCACCGCGCGGCCGGGGTCGATGCCGAGTTCCTCCGCGAGTGCTGCACGCAGGTTCCGGTGCACCTCGAAGGCCTCCGGGGTACGGCCACAGCCGTGCAGCGCCAGCATGAGCTGGGCGTGGAACACCTCGTGGAGCGGGTGCTCGACGGTCAGAGCGGTCAGGCCCGCGATCAGCTCCCGGTGCCGGCCGGTGCGCAGGCCCGCGGTGAAGGTCCGTTCGAGCAGGGCGAGGCGGGTCTGCTGCAGCCGTGTGGCCTGCGGCGATCCGGCGAGCACCGGAACGTCGCAGAACGGCTCGCCCCGCCACAGGGCGAGAGCTGGCTTCCCCACCACCTCGACGGTCGACCAGTCCTGCCGGTCGAACGCGTCGCGGACGCGGTCGGCGGCGGCGGTGAACGCGATGAGGTCGAGTTCGTCCTGTTCCACGAGCAACGAATAGCCGTGGCGCGTCGAGCACAGCCGGGTCCCGTACGGACCGAGCGCCGTCCTCAGGCGGTTGACGTGGTTCTGGAGGGAGGACACCGCCGTACGGGGCGGTGCGCCCTCCCACAGCATGTCGACCAGGCGGTCTACGGGCACGCTCTCACCGAACCGCGCGGAGAGCACGGCCAGGAGCCTACACACCATCGGGCCGGGGATCTCCAGCCGCCGTTCGTCGAGTTCCACCTGCAGCGGTCCGAGCAGCCCGAGCCGGATTCCCATGTCACCGTCCCCCGAAGTGACGATTGCTCACACCGGTCCATGTCGATTGTGATCGCCATATTAGAGGACTGTGAGCGGCGAGCGGAACGATCGGCACAAGCGTCCGGTCGGGGGCGAACGGCGCCCTTGACGGCCCTGTCCCCGCCCGGTCGGCGACCCGTAATCCTCTTCTATGGAGAACGTATGCGCACGAGTAGCTCCCCTGTCCGCGCCGTATCCGTGATGCTCGCCATCGGTCTGTCCACGATCGTCCTGGGCTCGGCTCCGGTGCACGCCCAGTCGAATCCCGGAATCGATTACGTCATACCAGGGCAGGGCATACCGCCGACCGCGCTCACCGCTCGGGCAGCGGCACAGATCAGCCGCTCCGAGGTGCTGGCCAGGGCCCAGTCGTGGGTGGGGCTCGGCTTGCCCTACAGCTGGGACGCGACCCACGACGGGTACCGCCAGGACTGCTCGGGCTACGCTTCGATGGCCTG
Organism: Kitasatospora sp. NPDC057936; assembly: GCF_042887525.1. NCBI lineage: Bacteria > Bacillati > Actinomycetota > Actinomycetes > Kitasatosporales > Streptomycetaceae > Kitasatospora > Kitasatospora sp. NPDC057936. The sequence continues at coordinate 8,732 of NZ_JBHVPD010000076.1, read as the reverse complement.
GCGGCTGGGCACCCCCGGCCTGGACACCACGAGTTTCATCCCCGGCGGAGTCGCGTCAAAGATCGAAAAGAGCCAGCTGAAGCCGGGCGACGCACTGCTGAACGACGCCGCGGGCAAGGACGGCCACATCGTCCTGTTCGACCGCTGGGCCGACGATGCCCACTCCTCCTACGTGGGTTACGAGTTCAGCGGCTCCGGCGTCCACCACCGCACCATCCCGTACCCGTACTTCCCCGACTACATCAGGGGCAACGGCTACGTCCCGGTCCACAACAACAGCGTCGTCGACGACGCGACCCCGCCGTCGAACCCGCAGGTGCCGGCCTCGTCGTTGGTGTCGGGCCGGGTCGCGACGGTGTACAACCCGGACACGAAGACCTCCGAGGCGTTCGCCATCGACACCGCCGGCA
>NZ_JBHVPD010000076.1:0-8223 GCF_042887525.1 Kitasatospora sp. NPDC057936 | reverse complement strand
CACGACTACAACCTCAACGCCGGCCCCTGGCACGGCTGGGAATCCCTCGACACCAACAAGAAGTTCACCACCGGCACCCCCGCCGCCCTCTACAACACCGACACCCAGACCGCCGAAGTCTTCGCCACCGACGACAAGGGCATCATCGCCCACAACTACTCCACCGGCGGCAACGCATACACCGGCTGGACCCCTGTGGCCGACGGCTTCAAGTCCGTGGCCAACCCGGCGGCGGTCTACAACCCCGTGAACAAGGTCACCGAAGTGTTCGCCACCGGCGCCAACAGCGCGGTCTTCCACTCCTACCTGTTCAACGGCGCCACGTGGCAAGGCTGGAGTTCCCTCGGGGACGGATGGCAGGCGACCAGCAGCCCCGCGGCCGTGTACAACGCCACCACCAACGCCATCGAACTGTTCGCCATCGGCACCGACGGCGCGGTGAACCACGACTACAACCTCAACGCCGGCCCCTGGCACGGCTGGGAGTCGATCAACACCGGCTGGTCGTTCAGCGGTACCCCGTCCGCCGTCTACGAGTCCGACAACCACGCCGCCGAGGTCTTCGCCATCGGCAGCTCCGACGGCCGGATCTCCAAGGCCTACACCGCCGACGGCCAGCCCATCGGCCCCTGGTACACCCTCGGCACCACACCGTTCAAGACCAGCTGAAGCCTCGACACCGTTGCCGGGCCCGGGCGCTGTCGGCCGAACCGGTATCGGGACGGGCTCGTACGGCTGAGCTGCCGGAAACGGACGGACGCCCGCGGTCCAAGTGGCCGCGGGCGTCCGGGTGTTACGGGATGTGACGGTGCGTCAGCTGCGGGAGCCGCGGCGACGGGCGATCACCAGTGCGCCGCCGCCGACGGCGAGCAGCGCGGCGCCGCCGGCGCCGTAGGCGATCATCTGGCCGCTGTTGCCACCCGTGCTGGCCAGGACCGGCGCAGGCTTGGTCGAGACCGGCTTGGCGCTCGGCTTGCCGACCGGGCCGGTGGTGTCGGCCGGACCGGACGGGGCCGGCGCGGCCGGGGAGGCCGACGGGGTGCCGGTGGTGGCCGGCGCCGACGGCTTGGTGCTGGTGGAGGCCGAGGGCGAGGCGCTGGTCGACGGCGTCGTCGTCGCCGTGGGCGTCCCGGTCGGGTGCTGGGTGGGGGTGCCCGTGGGCGAGGCCGAGGAGGTCGGCGTGCCGGTCGGGGTCCGAGTCGGCGTGCCCGTGGCGGTCGGGGTGCCGGTCGGGGTCGGGGTCGGCGTGCAGGCCTTGCCGCCGTTCCAGGCCGTGATCAGGTCGTTCGGGAAGACCCCGTTGGGGTACTTCGGCAGCGGGTTGGCGACGCCGTCGAACTTCTGGTCGTTGTTGTACAGGTCGATCTGGCCGAAGCACTTCGGCAGGTGCTTGCTGACGTCCAGGGTCGCCTGGCTGTGGCCCTTGTTGAGCGTGGTGGTCGCCCAGCCGAGGAAGGTCTGCTTGCCCGAGGTCTCCCAGGTCGGGCCCTCGGTGTCGTACGAGGCCAGCGAGACCTCGTAGTCGCAGCCCTCGGTGATGTCGCCGACCAGGCGGACCTGGATGACGCCGTGCGGCTGGTCCATCCGGCCGTCTTCGGTCCAGGACTTGCCGCCGTCCACCGAGTACTTCACGTTGACGTCGCCACAGGCGTACTCGCCCTGGGCGTGCGCGGTGCCGGCGGTCATCAGCGGGGCGCCGATGGCTATGCCGAGGGCGGCAAGGGCCGGAAGGCTCCGGCGCAGGGGTTGGTGCACGAGGAAGCTCCCTAGTGGTGTGGTGCACGGTGCGGGTGGGGCCTCACCGCTCCCCCGGTGGCGGTCTTCACGGACCGTCACCGGAACTGAACAGACGTGAGGCCGTGACCGTACCGGATCGCCGGGGAGCACCCGCAGGCAGGGTCCGGACCGGGGTGCGGGCCCCGGTCCGGACGTCAGGAGGCCTGTGCCCGGTACTCCGGGTCGTGGGCGAGCTCGGCGAGGAGGGCGTCCAGCTTGGCCCGGTCGACCGAGGGCATCACGAAGACGTGCACGTAGCTGCGGCGGGTGGACTCGTCGCCGGGGACCATCACGACGTCCTGCGAGGACAGCGACCACTTCGCCACCAGGTCGGCGCTGGGCTGACGGAAGCGCACGGTGACGGCGCCGGGGGTGCGGGCCGTCCAGAGGTCGACGCCCAGGGCCGCGTCCAGCGCGCGCAGGCGGCGCTCCAGGTAGCCGGCGAGCTCCTGGGCGCGGCGGATGCGGTCCACCTGGTCCTGGTAGGAGTGGCGGGAGAGGTGGTCCCAGAGGATCAGCGGCGAGAAGCCGTTGCGGGAGCCGGCGAAGGTGGTGTCCGGCGCGCCTATGTAGTCGGGCTGGGACGGCGGGCAGATCTGGTACTTGACCTTCGTCATGTAGATGCCGCAGGGCCAGGGCGCGCCGGGCCACTTGTGGCCGCTCATGGCGATCGAGGAAACCATGTCGACGTCGCCGTGCTCCGCGGTCGGCAGGGTGAGGCCGAAGTCGAACTCGGGCAGCTCGACCTCGGGCGTCCAGCCGTACTGCTGGTCGGTCGCGGCGAGCCGCATGAAGGGCGCGTAGCCGGCGCCGAGGGCGCCGTCCACGTGGATCCAGAAGCCGCGGCGCACGTCGACCAGGGGCTCGCCGGTGGCCGGGTCGGTGCCGTAGACCACCTCGCGCCGCACCAGGCCGTGGCGCTCGAAGATCGGCAGCAGGCGCTCGCACACCGCGCGGACGTCGTCGTGCGCGCCCTTGAAGGTGCTGCCGAGGTTCAGGTTGACGAAGACCGGGTGGCCCTTCGCGGCGAAGAACTCGACCAGGACGGCGAGCGCGTCGACGTCGATCTCGCCGGTGCCGTCCCACGGGAGGCCGGACGGGCCGGGCCGGGAGGGCACCTCGGTGGGCCACTCGCGGCGCCCGGTGACCGGGTCGACCAGCGGGCACTCGTCCGCGTACTTCTCCAGGCCGACGGCGTGGAACGTCTCGACGCCGAGGACGCACACCGCCTTGGCGAAGGAGTAGTGGGTGTCCTCGGAGTAGAACGCCACCGGGCGGTGGGCGTTGGGGTTGTGGCGGTCGGGCGCGGCGCTGACGTAGCGCAGCGCGTCGAACGGGGCCGTCGGCGGCTGGATCAGCGCCTTGCCGCTCAGGTAGTCGCGGGCGTTCCAGAGCGCGTACATGTTGCCCTCGGTCGAGCCCATGGACAGCATGTAGCCCCAGTACGACTCGGGGTCGGCGGGGTCGTGCGGGCGCTTCGCGTTCCACAGCCGCGCGTAGTAGTCGAGCACGGCGCGCTCGACGACCTTGGTGTTGGGCTTGTAGCCGCCGCTCTGGAACGGGTCGCCGAGGTTGTTGATGTTGTTCGGCATGAACCGGGCCAGGTCCAGCGCGGTGCCCTGCATGTCCTGGGTGGCCTGGTAACCGACCAGGTGCTTGCGCTTGCGCGACAGGTACTCGTCGACCGTGTCCAGCGCGTGCTGGCGCTGCGTCTCGTCCAGACCGCCCGCGGGGAGCACGAACTCGGCGACGTCCAGCTCCGGGCCGGGGTCGACGGCGGTGCCGGCGGTTCCGGCGGTGCCGGCGCTGAACGTGGCGGTCGGGCTCATGCGGGGGCGCTCCGGGAGGTCGAGAACGTAGGGGGCTGCGGGCCCAAGGATGGAACTTCCCGGCGCCTTTGAGAAGCTCCTCCGCAGGAAATTCGGTCGGAACTAGATCATGTTTGCGATTCTTCGGGAACGGCTGCGATCCTGGCGGGCATGCCGAACAATCCGCAGGCCACCCGGACCGCCCGAACCCCGGTGGACGACGTGGACCGGGCGATCATCCGGGCCCTGGCCGACAACGCCCGCATCCCGAACAACGCCCTGGCCGAGGCCGTGGGCATCGCCCCCTCCACCTGCCTGGCCCGGGTCCGGGCGCTGCAGGAGCGCGGCATCATCCGCGCCTTCCGCGCCGAGGTCGACCCGGCGGCCATCGGGCTGCCGCTCCAGGCGATGATCTCGGTGCGCCTGCGCGCCCACACCCGCGAGCAGAACGAGAGCTTCCGCAACACCGCGCCCGACCTGCCCGGCGTCCTGGCCGTGTTCCACATGGCCGGTTCCGACGACTACCTCCTGCACGTCGGCGTGGCCGGCCCGGAGTCGCTGCGCGACTTCGTCGTCGACCACCTGACCACGCACCCGGCGGTGGCCCAGACCCGCACCAACCTGATCTTCGAGCAGATACCCGGCCGCCGGTACCTCGCTCCCCCGCCCTGACCTGGGCCGGAGCCGGCCCGATTGTCAGTGGGTACCGCTAGCGTTCCCCTCGGTGATCACCGGACGGGCCGGTGGGGGTTGCGGAAGGCGTAGGAGGGGCTGTGCGGCGCTGGGAGTTCGTGGCGGACGGATCCGCGAAGTTCTGGGAGGCGGCGGTCGAGGGCGCCTCGGTGCGCGTGCGCTACGGCCGGATCGGCGCGGAGGGGCGGGCGCAGGTCAAGGAGCTGGGCTCGGCCGAGGCGGCGCTGGCGCAGTTCGGGAAGCTGGTCGCGGAGAAGGAGCGCAAGGGGTACGCGGAGGTGGGCACCCGGCCGGTCCCGGCCGATGCTGCCCTGCCCGCCTCGCCGCCCGACGAGGACGCCTTCGTCATGCCCGCCGCGTGGAAGGAACTGGTCGAGCCGCGCCGCGGGAGGACGGCCCGCGCCGTGACCACGCCGTCGCCGGAGTCCCTGGCCACGGCGGAGCAGCACATCGCGACCGACCGGGAGTGGATCGAGCAGGCCCTGGCGTCCCCGCACTCCGACCCGGAGCTGGTCCGCGCCGCCCGCGCCTTCCTCGCCGGGAAGGCCGACGCGCTCGGCGCCGTCGCGGTCGCGAGTCTGCTCCCTGGTTCGATGCAGACCCGGGTGGACGCGGTGCTGTTCACCGACGCGTGGGTGGTCCGGCACGGGCTCGTGTTCGCCGCACGCGCAGTCGTGGAAGCCTTCGGTGTCGAGGCGACGTGGGGTCACGGCCACCACTACCGGACGCAGCCGCGCCTGCGGTCCCTGGGGCCGAAGGACGCCTTCCCGTTGCACCTGACGGCGGGGCCGGCGGACCGGGTGCGGGCACTGCTCTCCATCGCGGACGAGGCGACGTACGACGGCGTCGTCGCCACCCTCGCGACGCTCCGCACCACGCCGCTTCGCCGTGCCGTCGCCACCTATCTCGCTCCCGGCACCCCCGGCTGGGCCGACGAGTGCGTCGCGGACGAGCCCGACTACGGCGACGACGCGCGGCAGCTGCGGCCGATGCTGCTCCGCTCGCTCGACGACCCCGGGCAGGTGGAGCGCCTCGGCCCCTACTCCAAGCACATGTGGCCCAGTTGGTCGGTCGCGCTCGTCGCCACGCTCGCCGACGCCGTCGGTACGGCGTGCGTGCCGCTCCTCGGCGAGGCGCTCGCCATCGTCTACGGCGGCGACGCGGTGCGGGCCATGGCGGCGGCCGTGGCACGGTTCCCGACCGACGACGCCTTCCGCCTCCTGCTCGCCCGCATCGACGACAAGCACGTCCGGCCCGCGCTCCAGGACGCCATGCAGCGCTACCCGGTCCGCGCCACGCGGCTGCTCGCCGAGGCCGTGCTCAAGGAGGGCAGCGCGGCGCCGGCGGCACGGCGGCTCCTCACCACCCACGCGCTCCTGCACCTGGCCGACCTGCCCGCGATTCTGGCGCAACTCGACGACACTTCCGCCGAGTTGGTCGGCTCGCTGGACGGCGTCCGGGGCCGTGTACCCGACGCGCCCGCCGAGGCGCTGCCGCCGGTGCTGGTCTCGCCGCCGCGGACGCGCAAGCCGACGCCGCCCCGCAAGGCGCGCGTGCTCAAGGGCCTGGAGCCGGACGACGTGACGGTGGAGGCCTGGCTTCCCGGGGAGCGGGAGAGCTGGGCCGCCGGGGCGGCGGACTACAGCCGGTGGGAGTACCCGGAGTCGACGGACTGGGCGGCCGAGGCGGCGCGGGTCCTGGTGGGAAGTGGCGGCAGCCACTGGTACGCGGTCCGGCTGCTGATGATGGGGCCCGCGGAAGAGCTCGCCTCCTGGGTCCGCACCTGGCGGCCCGACGCCCACTACGACGGGCACGAGCCGCTGCTTCCCCTCGTCGCCCGGTACGGTCCGGCCGCGCTGCCGACGGCCGTGTCGCTCGCGCGCACCAGGCCGGCGAGCTACGCACCGCTGCTCGCGCCGTTCCTCTCGGCCGACACGGCGCGGATCATGGCCGACTGCCTGGTCCGGCTCAAGTCCATGCGGTCGGAGGCCCGTTCGTGGTTCGAGCGGCACGGCGTGGCCGCCGCGCTGCTGCTCGTCCCCGACGCCGTGGGCCCGGCCGGGCGAGCCCGCAAGGCCGCCGAGGAGGCGCTGCGCGCGGTCGCGGCCGCCGAGAGCCCGGAGGTCCTCCTCGCGGCCGTGGCCGACCGGTACGGCACGGAGGCTGCGGGGATCGCAGCCGACGCGCTCGACACGGACCCTGCCGCGACGGGCGTGCCGGCCAAGCTGCCGGTCCTGCCCGCGTGGGCGCGGCCCGCGCTGCTCCCGCAGGTGCTGCTGGCCGACGGTCGGGCCCTGCCGGAGGAGGCCGTCGGGCATGTGCTGACGATCCTCGCGCTGTCCGGGCCCGGCGCGCCCCACCCCGCGCTCGCCACCGTCGTCGAGGCCTGCCGTGCGGACTCGCTGACCGCCTTCGCGTGGGCGCTGTTCCAGGAGTGGCACCTGGCCGGGATGCCCGCCCCGGAAACGTGGACGCTGCACGCGCTCGGCTTCCTCGGGAACGACGACACCGTCCGCCGGCTCACCCCGCTCCTGTGCGCCTGGCCCGGGCAGGACGCGCACCACCGCGCCGTCGAGGGCCTGTCCGTCCTGGCGGCCATCGGGAGCGACGTCGCCCTCCTGCACCTGCACACCATCGCCCAGCGGGTGAGGTTCAAGGCGCTCAAGCAACGCGCCCAGGAGAAGATCGCCGAGGTCGCCGAGGGCTTGGGCCTCACCGGAGAGCAGCTCTCCGACCGGCTCGTGCCTGACCTCGGGCTCGACCCGGACGGCACGACGGTCGTCGACTACGGCCCGCGCCGCTTCACCGTCGGGTTCGACGAGGAACTGCGCCCGTACGTGCTGGACGGGGACGGCAAACGGCTCAAGGACCTGCCCGCCCCCGGCGTCCGGGACGACCAGGAGCTGGCGCCGGCCGAGCGCAAGCGCTTCGTCGCACTGAAGAAGGAGGTCCGGGCGATCGCCTCGGACCAGATACGCCGACTGGAGGCGGCCATGGTGGCCGGGCGCACCTGGACGGCCGGCGAGTTCCGGGAGCTCTTCGTCCAGCACCCGCTGGTACAGCACCTCGTGCGGCGCCTCGTCTGGCTCGCGGAGAGCACGGACGGCACGACCACCGCCTTCCGCGTCACCGGGGAGCACAGCTTCGCGGACGTCGAGGACTCCGTATTCGTCCTTCCCGAGGACGCGACGGTCCGCCTCCCGCACCCACTGCTCCTCGGCGAGGCGGCCGTGGCGGCGTGGGTGGAGCGCTCCGCCGCTCACGGGATCGCCCAGCCGTTCCCGCAACTCGCGCGCCCGGTGCGGGCGGTGACGCCGGAGGAGGCCGCCGTCAGCCACCTGCACCGGTTCGAGGGTCAAACGGTGCCGACGGGCCGCCTACTCGGACTCACCAAACGCGGCTGGGAGCGCGGCCAACCGCAGGACGCGGGCATCGAGCGCTGGTTCTCCAAGAAGCTCGGCGAGGGCCTCCACCTCGTCATCGCGCTCAACGAGGGGATCTGGGTCGGGGTCGTCGACGAGTTCCCCGACCAGACCTTCGAGACGGTCTGGCTGGACCGTACGCCGCGCGACCACTGGAGCAGGACCGAGTACCCGGCGACCTTCGGCGAGCTCGACCCCGTCGTGGCCTCCGAGCTCCTCGCCGACCTGGAGGCGGTGACGGCGCCGTAGCCTCCGTGCGGGCATAGGCCCACGGGTGTAAACCCGTGGGCCTAATCCCGCACGGGTGATCAATCCGTGGGCCGATGCCCTACCGGGAGGGCACGTGACAGCGTTCCTCCCGTGCCCACGGACCTTCCGTCGCGGCATGACTGACGATCCGTGACCTTGGGGAGGGCTCGTGACCACCACTCCGACCGCCGCACCGCCCACCGGCCGCCCAGGGCCCCGCCGTCGTGATCGCCACGGCCGGGGCATGCGCGGCCCGATCGCGCCACCGCAGGTAC